>SYLK01000895.1 GCA_005809115.1 Planctomyces sp.
ACGTGGCGTTCTGAATCCCTGCTCGAAACTTCCCCGCGTCAGCGCGATGCAGGCATACAGACTTCATCCGGTACGTCGACGGCCGAGCCGGCCACCCGTCGATCACACTGCTCGGGCGCCTGCTGCCCGCGAGCAGCCGCTGAACATCCGGACGAACTGGCAGACAGCTCGGCTGCGCGACCCGGATTCGCTGGAGCAGTCTCCTTCGCTGGAGCCGTCGCCTTCACGGGAGCCGTCGCCCTCACGGGAGCCGTTTCCGGGTATCGCTGATGCAGGTGCCCGACGAATCGATTGAATTTCTGCTGAAAGCGAATCAGCAGGTCCGTTTCCCGCAACTGTGCCTGCCGCAGAATTCCACCCCGTTCGAAATCTCCCATGATTTTTTCGAATCGCAGCAGCGGCCCGGCGATTCGATGCGTCAGACGCAGCAGGTCGAACAGCATGAAGGGCAGCATGCATGTCATGCAGATCACGACGGGGACCGCCTGCTCCCGGAACGAGGGATGCTGCTGCGCGGGCTGATCTTTCAGAACAGCCATCGAATTCTGAAACCCGCAGACAACAGCCAGCAGAACCAGCAGCATGATGTTGTAACTAAGGACGTAGAAGATGGCTCGACCGATGATCGGTCCCTGCACACTCCAGTCGACCATCTGCTGCGTTCTTGGCTGCTGCATGTGCCTGCCCCTGTCTGTCATGGCGTGCGACTCTGTCATGGCGTGCGACCTCGGGACCGGCGGGAGTAAGGACCGGCCACTGGGGAGAAACGCTGTCCGGTCGCGGTCGTCCTTCTCCGCCCCGGAGCGAATCTGCCGCCAGAGCAGGCTCAACATCCATTCGCAGTCCCGCTGGCAGAGTAGCTCGCTGAAAACCGACTCACCGGGATCGCCTGGGAAGATCCGTTTCACTGCCGCGAAAACACTACCTCCGAGGACTCCAATTCTGCGCATCGCAACGGTCGTTTGTCGTGCGGGCTGAGATTCACGACCTCCGGACGGACCGGGTGTCAGCGAGTCTGCGAGGAAACAATTCGGTAGAGTTCCAGCGACTGCGTTCTCGCTTCGGGATGGTCGCGAAGC
Organism: Planctomyces sp.; assembly: GCA_005809115.1. GTDB lineage: Bacteria > Planctomycetota > Planctomycetia > Planctomycetales > Planctomycetaceae > F1-80-MAGs062. The sequence continues at coordinate 1,080 of SYLK01000895.1, forward strand.
CAGCGGGGACTGAACAGATTCAGCAGCACGATTGCTCCGGGTCGATAGGGAACCTCGCCCACGAATTCGAATTGTCCCGTATGGCTCAGAAAGTCCTCCCAGAAATTGCTGGTTCGACGGGCATAGGGTCCCACCACAAGGAACTCCGCCACGCGAGCCGACCGCTCCTCGTTCGAGGTCAGGTTCAGATGGCTCACCGGTGCCACCGCGACGCCGAGCCGGTTGAGCTGGTACAGAAGGGCCGGTTCACCGAAGCCGTAAACTACCAGCCGTTCGCTGCGCAAATCGTCCGGTGTCATCGGCGGCAGCTGTTCCTGTGCAACCGTGCGAATGCTGCCGACGCATTTCCGGGCGATTTCACCAGCCGCAGTCACCAGCGAACGGCGATCCTGAAAAATCGTTGTCTCCAGCACATCCGTCGCGGTGTAGGATGAAAACGCCACGGCTGTCAGCAGCATGATGCCCACGAGGAATCGGGCTGCGGAATTGAGCCGATTCGACTGCCAGTCAGGTTTCGGTCGGCGTGCGACGCTCAGGCAGGATTCAATCCACCAGCCGACACCTGCAGCCGAGGCGACCCAGATCGAAGCCAGCAGAGGCAGAAACAGGCGTGGATATGGATGGTACAGCGGTGTCGTCACCATCATGCCGACGAACCACGTGATGACCACGGAGACTCCCAGGGTCGGATCAATCCGGGGAGCACACACCAGGTCGGCTCCCGTGAAAGGCCAGGCGCCAGGCTCCGGAGGACTCACGTCCTGCGTCTGCCGCCGACGGAACTGTCGCTGCAGAACGGGCCACAGGACGATCCCCGACACGCCGCCGATCCCGAGGCAGCACAGCAGCAGGGGCGGCCAGACGCTCAGCGCAATCAGGAACATCGCGGCGGCGGCGGTGAGGTACCGCAACAACAGCGGTCGAGGAGGAAAGCCGCCCGACTCAAACCCCTGCCGGGTTGCGCTGGCGCTGCCAGACTGATTCCACGTGGAACCCTTCGCTGTGATCCAGCGGTCACAGCCAGCAACCAGCATGCCGAGTCCAACGGACAAGGAACCGGCCATGCCGGACAGCAGAAACTGCATGGCAAGATGCAGTGACAGGTTGCGTTGCCACGCCGTCCAGCCCCCAAGGTAAGACGCATGGTTGGCCGCCACGGCCCCATATCCACCATGCCCGCGAAGCTGCCAGAGCCAGGGGGCCCAGACCGTCAGTGCCGCCAGTCCCATAATCAGCAGCAGTCGCAGAAGTCGATCCAGACGGATCTCACGCCGCCCCCGCCAGACCCACCAGAAAATCGTGCCGCTCCAGACAATCGCCAGCGGGAGCCATCCGGTGTATTTCGTCCACCACGCGATTCCGCAGACGATCCCCGCCGCGGCCATCCTCCAGCCGGACCGAAAATGAACGCCTGAAACTCCGAGGGCTGCCGATCCGCAGATGAAACACAGCGCCGGCACATCGGTCAGTGCCATCTGAGAGTACAGGATGTGGAAGTCGCTGCAGGCCACAATGCAGGCCACAAACAGTCCGGCGGACCGCCCGAACCAGGAGCGAACCAGCCACCACAGCACAAGCACACTGGCACTGCCGGCAATGACTGCCGGCAGGAACGGAGCACTGCCACGCAGTCCCGGCACCAGATCGGCCAGACGAATCAGCTCGCCCAGCAGGGGAGGTGCATACAGGTGTCGCTGGGGATATTCCGTGCCGAATGCCGCGTCATACCACAGCACCGAGGAATAAATGCCTTCGTCAAAGTGCTCGACCGCCTGCCGGCTCAGCGAGACCAGACGCAGCGCAAGCCCCAGAACGAACACAGCAGCGATCAGGGCAGCTTCGGTACGAGCTTCGCGCGACATCATGGAATGGCAGCCTCGGCAGACTGGAATCGATCGTCCCGCGATGTATACGTGAATTGCCCGCAGTTGGTAACTGTTCCCGGGGCGTTCCGCCGGAACGCGCCCGGAGTTCCTGCAGAGACGCCGTCAGACACCGCGGAGGTCAACGCTGTTCCACGTGAAACTGCGCGGAAATCGCGACATCGCAGCGTTGCGATTCAGTCCGACGTGTCTACCATACACCCAGGCTGGCATACACCCACGCAGACTGACACCCACGCAGACTGACATGCACGCAGACTGACATGCCCAGCACAACCAGAACCTTCAGCCGGAAACCTCCCTCTCGGCAACGACCCCGAAAGACCAGGCGCTGCCGCGGACAGACAAAGGCTTCGAGATCCTCATGACCGACCCTGACACCAATCCTGACAGACTCTACGACGCGGCCAACAAGCTGAAGGAAGGCGGAGACCTTTCTGGCGCTGTCGAGGCTCTCAGGAGAATTCTGGTAACCGCACCGGACCACGTGCAGTCCCATCTGGCACTGGGCGTCTATCTGCAGAAACTCGGTCGTCCGGAAGAGGCGATTGAGCACGCTCGCCGTGTCACGCTTCTCCAGCCGGATGACGCGTTTTCGTTCACCCAGCTTTCGGTAATCCTGCAGCGCTGCGGCCGGATTCTGGAAGCGGAGGACGCCATGGCTCGTGCCAGAATGCTTCAGGCCCAGCGCCATTAATTACCAGCCGGTAAATCCGTTGCACAACGATTCTGGTCAGGACAGCCGAGTGCTCTTCACCCGAATGACGCTGCCGTATGACTTCGGCATGAAGTGCGACTGGCGTTCGGCCAGTGGCTTCATGCGTGTGCGCAACCGCTTTCCGGCCGGTCCTGGACATCGCGGGCGGATACGGAATACGCCTCGTGGATCCTGTCAGCAAAGCGACGGACGCCTGATTCGCTGACGGCGTTGCCGCGGGATCCCTCCTCGCATACCGCGCCGCGGACCGCAATAATGTCCGGGCGGACATCCCGAATGACTGACAGGCAGTGCTCCGTCAACTGCCCGGCCAGAGCCAGCCAGATGCCGGCCGCCTGAGTCACGGCCCGCAGATCCCGGAGTTCCGACAGGTTGCACCAGTGCGTGA
>SYLK01000896.1 GCA_005809115.1 Planctomyces sp.
CCGGGCGACGTCACGATCGTGGACCACGTCAAACTGATTCGCAACCGGCCGGACCTGCGGTTTGAATTTCGGATTCACGAACAGATTCTGCCCGCTATCCGCCGTGCGGGCGGCGACGTCGAGTTCACCGACATTTTTGTCATCCATTCCGGATCGGACCGAACCCGAGACGGCCGGGCAAAGAAACTGGAACGCGATTTCCGGCTGCTCAATCGGGAACTGCGAGATCGCCCCGATCACCCCTTCGTCCTGTTCAATCTGGGAATGACGCATGAGGACTGTGGTGAGTATGCGGAAGCCATCCGGAACCTGCAACGGTGCCTGGCAGTCTCCGGCCCGCGAGAATCCCATCTGCGGAAGGCCTATGCGCTGCTGATCAGTTCACTCTTGAAGGCCCGGCAGGCCGACACGGCGGAACGATACTGCCGGAGGGGACTGGAACTGTTTCCGGACGACAAGGAACTGCTGTTCCGTCAGGCCATGCTCGATCATCACGCCGGACGGCTGGAAGCATCCGCGGCGATGTACCAGCGAGTTCTGGCGGCGTCATGCGAGCGGCATTTTACGAGCATTGACGCGGGCCTCGCCGGAACCAAAGCGCGGCACAACCTCGCGATCGTCTACGAGGAATCCAGTCACTGGGATCGGGCGGAAGAGCAATGGCGGGCCATTCTTCAGGAAGCACCCGATTACGCTCCGGCCTGGCGCGGAGCCGGAGAATGTCTGCTGCAGCAGAACCGTGACAGCGAGGTTGCCGTCTTGTGCGAAACACTGGCCAGCCGACCGGATGGTCGGCGAGAAGAACTGATGCTGCGGGGACAGCTGGCTGTGCGGCGTGGTGATCGGGAAGCCGCGATCCGAGACTGGGAACAGGCCGACCAGCTCGATCCGTCCGACACGGCGCCGCTGCGTCTGATCTGTCGCCGGGAGTTTGAAGACGGCTGCTGGGCAGAAGCGGTCACCGCACTGGAAGACCTGACGCGCCGCGAACCGCATGATCCATCATCCTGGCAGAACCTCGGAGTGGCGCGGCTGAGCGTGAATCAGATCGAGGGAGCGATCGCCGCCCTGAGGTCATCGCTCGAACTCCGGCCGAATTACGAATCAGCACAGACCCTGTTAAACGAACTTCTGAACCGATAGCTGGTCAGCACCACATCGTGGGGCCGAATCGGCTGAAAGACACATCACAGTCCTATGGACACAGATTGATGTCCTTCGCCCCCCGTGGGGGGCGAAGGTGGCCGAAGTCCGGATGAGGGGGGCCAGATCGACGTTGACCACGAAACAGGACTCGCAAACCACAACAGGCGAACCCCTGCTGCCGTTTCACATCTCATTTCCGGACCGGGCGTGAGTCCCAGTCCCATTGAGGAGCAACACGATGACTTCGAGTCAGAACGACGACACCCTGTCAGCAGCCTCAGGCGGAGAGAACCACCATCCAGCAGACGGCTCGGTCTCGATGAATCCGAACAGTCCCGGCGATGTGGCCAGACAGGCTGACGAAATGCCGCAGAACCAGGCCTCCTCCGTCCCGGAATCCCCGGGTGACGCCGTCACAGATGATCGCGTCAGGGCACCGGGATCTTCATTGGTACCTGATTCTGCCGCGGGATGTGTCCTGGACGCGAGCGTTCTCAGGAACAACAGCTGGCCGGGGCCACAGCCACGAATCCGTGAAATCGGCCCCGATTTCCAGCCGACCGGTGAACGCACCACGATGGTTTACGACTACACGCCGCGGCTGATGGCTACGATTCATCCGACCGGTGAACGCACCACGACACTCTTCGGACATCTCGCAGCAGCATCCCGCAAGCGCCCGACCCCGGAAAACGACCCCGGAAAGCAGAACCCTGAACCCTGAAAACTGAACCCTGAAAACTGAACCGTCATGTCGCGATTCTCCGAAACCCTGATGGACCACTTCCAGTCACCGCGAAACCGCGGGCGGATGGAGACTCCGGACGCGGCTGGTCTGGCAGGCGTTCCCGGACAGGGTCGGCATCTGGCACTTGCGGTGCGAATCGTGGGAGATCAAATCGTGCAAGCGAAATTCGACGCCAATGGCTGCGGAGTCACGATCGCCTGCGGTTCGGCGCTCACGGAACTGCTGATTGGCCGCACGATTTCCGCATGCCGGGAACTCACAACCGCGGATCTCATCGAAGCGCTCGACGGAGTTCCGCCGGAGCGAGGCGACTGCCCCGCCTTTGCCCTCTCAGCCCTTCACTCACTCCTGCAAACCCTGAACCCTGAAAACTAAGCACCAGGCACGAAGAACTAAGCACCAGGCACCAAGAACCAAGAACCAGGAACCGCCCCCCATGTCCCCGATCGCACTGATACTGGCCCGAGGGGGCAGCAAAGGACTCCCCGGAAAACACCTCCGGCATCTGAACGGAGTTCCACTGATTGGACACGTGGTCTCCACAGCACGACAGGAGGTCCCACAGGTGTACGTCAGCACGAACGATCCGGAAATCGCGGAAACTGCGGACGAATTTGGCGCGCAGGTGATTTGTCGTCCGGACGAGATGGCACAGGACCACAGCCGCTACTGTGAAGGCGTGTTTCATGGACTACATGTCCTGGAGCAGGACGATTCGTTTGACGTGGTCGTCCAGTTGGAAGGCGCTACCGTGCTGCTGACGGAGGGACTGATCTCACGCGGCTTGAAACAGTTGCAGGACAGCGAAGCCGACAGCGTGCTGAGCATCGTCCCGGCGCGGGAAAAGCATCCAGACTGGGCCGTTGAATGTGGTGCCAGTGGAAGAATTCAGTACCGCAACGAGTGGCTTCCCGCGTATCGGCAGGGACTTCGGACAGCGTTCCATGTTTCCGGTGCCTGCCGCTGTTCGTGGCGATCAGCACTGGAACGAGCAGCAGCACGCGACCAGCCGGGTCGATGGTGGGATTTCGATCTGGACGTCCAGGGCATGGTGATCGAGGAATCCGACTTCGTGCATATCGACACAGAACGAGACCTTGCGTGGGCCGAGTTTCTCCTGAATCAACACACCACCACTGTCCCTTCGCCCCCGTCACCGGGTGAGAACACGGCTGAAGGCCGGATGAGGGGCCGTAATTGTCCTTCGCCCCCGTCGCCGAGGGAGAAGGTGGCCGAAGGCCGAATGAGGGGGACTACGAAGCTCACACGCATACAACAATAAGTCACCGTCCAACATCCCAGACAAACCACCGCAGTCCTTCGCCCGCACCACCGGAGGAGAAGGCGGCCGAAGGCCGAATGAGGGGCTGTAGGGGTCCTTCGCCCCCGTCGCCGGGGGAGAAGGTGGCCGAAGGCCGGATGAGGGGGACTACGAAGCTCACACGCATCATGCAATAACATAGCGCAGTCTCAAAAAAGACCGTCCCCACGGCCACCCGTTCGCTGTGCGCGCATCCTTAACAACACTCATTCTTATAACAGCTCACGATTTTCGCAATCATCAGAAATATCTCTGCAGGATCTATTGACGCTGCATTCGAGGAAATTAGCATATGCCGCAGGCGGAAGAAATCGAACCACGCACAGTCACCGCCGATCGCCTTGATCCCGGAACTTCCGGAGGAGAACGGCGGAGCG
>SYLK01000897.1 GCA_005809115.1 Planctomyces sp.
CCGAGAAACACGCACGGCCACAACCAGACAGATCGATTCATGTGAGCGAATACTCCGGGAAAATGAGCCAGTCCCCGGCCCGTGAACAATTACCCGTCAGCCGCATCATGAACAGCGATCGCGGCTCTTGACAGATTCATCACCACAGCACCCAGCGCCAAACTGACAGAGCTTAACGCCACGTAAATGAACCACGGGTAACGTTCCGTAAATGGCCTGGGCGGTGCGGTATAACCTGGATTCGTCCTGGCAGAACCCAGTGAACCTCGAATCGGAGTTGTCGGCAACGCTTCAGGAAGATTGCGAGCGAAATCATACCTGGGACTCTCCGCCTCAGGGTTACCGAATCGCAGAATCACCGGAAGCTTCCCCGTCTCGGGACATTGCAGCACAATCTGCCGTGCCGGTGCGCTGCCTTTTGCGGAAGTCAGTGTCAGTGGTTTATTACGGTAGTCAGCAACGGTCAGACGGAATCGCCGTGATCGCACTTCAGCAAACGTCACAGTAAATGTTCCTGGCGAATCTCCCTGCTGACGCTGCCAGGTCGAGTTCTCATTGAACACAACCGGATAGAAATCCGGCTGCCCGAGCAGGTTGACCGTCTCGGCTTCCAGACTGACATCCCTGGCAAACTCCCGATCCTTGATGGCAACCTCCAGACGATCCACGGGAATCTTCGCTCCGAAGTCCATGATCCAGCGAGAACCGGGCGATCCATACTGCCGGGTCGGCTCACGAGAACTGATCACAGCTTCGGTCGTCACCAGTTCTGCCGGCAGTGCGATTTCTCGTGAAACCTGAACCGAATCAATCGTAAACGCGTCTTTGTCGGACTGCGACGATGTCCGCTGAGGATCCGGAGTCACCTGAACTCGCAGGAACTGATGGCGACTTTCGCGATAACGAAAAGACTTTCTGATGAGGGACTTTTCCTCTGCGGTCAGATTCAGAAGCTGACTCTCAACCAGCAACTTCCAGTCTTTACCGTCGTCACTGCCCGCAATGACAACGGATCGTCGAAACTCTTCACCAGATGTCTCCACTACGACCTGATTGTGTGTCGGATCATCGCCCGAAAACTCCAGGGTGACTTCATGAACGCCACCCTCCGGTTCGGATCGGTTGAACTCCGACGTCGGGAGCTGTTCCAGCACCGTTCTGGCGGCGAGTGTTCTCAAAGCGAAGGGAATCGAGCTGCCGTCGGCCGCATCCAGACGCAGATCGGACAGATCGTCTCGGGAGTGACGAAAGACGTCGGCGGGACCGAAGACATCCAGCAGATCGGATGACGCCGACACATCGCCTGCAGGCGGAGCAAGCGTCGCCTGATACTGCCAGTCCGCGGGATTCTCCGGCAGCACTTCTGCATCCGCGGATACCTCCGATTCAGCGTCCGTCGGCAGCGTCTGATGCTGAGCCCAGCCGGGAACGGTCGCTGTCAGGACAGAGACTGCCGTCGCACACTTCGCCAGAAAACTTCTTGCCTTCAGCATCGTTCACCCCTGTTCGAAATGCCTATTGACTGAAACGCTGGTATCCGCGCGCCACCAGTCCCAGGACGACGGCCAGAATAAAGAAGGCCACGATCCGGTAAATCTGCTGCACGTTCGCCATGTCGACCACAAACAGCTTCAGCACCGTGACGCCGAACAACCCCATTGCAAACCACCGCAGTCGGGAACGGTTGAATCGAAAACCCAGCAGCAGCAGGACCGTCGCGAACAGAATCCAGAAGACCGTCAGAGCCAACTGGGCGCGCCATCGCCACAGCCCCACGTCTCCGCCCAGAAACGACTGCGAAACAAAGTAGCCATGACAGTCCAGCGACAGGACCAGCCAGACCAGAGTGATCCCGCAGACTCCAGCGACTCCGATTCCCAGTTGCTCCCGGCGCGGGAGCTGCGGCAGACAGAGATCGGATTTCCGCACGGCCACCAGCAGCAGACCCGCGACGGCCAGTGAAGGCAGCGCCTCGCGATTCAGAACGGGAATGAACGGGTCGCGGATGTACAACGGAAGATCAAAGGCAATCAGACGACCCACAGCGAGGACAGCCAGGGCGGCTGCCATGATTCTGAGCATGGCCGAGGAGACTCGCAGCCCGAACAGCCAGAGCGCCAGCGCCATAATGGTCCAGCCCAGTGAAATCCAGCGAGCCTCGGCCTGAACCGGAATCGCCCAGGCGATCAACCCGATGGCGACCGCCAGGGACGTCATCACCAGTCGATGATCAGTCGGCCGCCACGCCATCGCCAGTCTTGCGACAACCACATAGATCGTCGCAAAGACCAGGGCCGCAGTGCCGATCCAGAGACCCCAGGATTCCAGAGTCAGCGCGCGAAATGCAACGAACCCGGTCACGCCGTTGATGACAAACCTGGCCAGCTCTTCACGATCCGCGGATCGCTGAAAACGTCTGGCTGCGATCAGACTGTGTCCCAGATACAGGGCAAAGAGTGATAGCTGGAACCCCAGAGCCCAGGCAAACTTCTCCGGATGGTAATTTCCCTGATACCACGCGAGAAAAATCAGCTGTGTACCGGAAAAAGCCACAGACACGACAGCTCGCCATCGCTGCACACTGGAAGCCGCGATGACTCCGATGTTCAGCGTCAGCAGGTACAGGAACAGAGAGGAAAAGGAATCCTGGTCCGACCGCATCAGCACCGGTGTCATCAGACCGCCCACAACAGCGATCATGCCAATCAGGGCCGAACGACAGAAGACCGCAGCCAGCATGGATTCCATGATCAGAATGGCCAGAAACAGCCCGGCGTGCTGCTGCGGCAGCAGTTGATAAAACCCGAACGCGGAATATGTCGCCAGATAAATCACGACGATTCCGGTCGACATCAGCATGGCAGAGAACCGTCGCCAGCCACTCAGCAGGTAGCGGCATCCGGAAATCACCAGGGCTGCTCCGAACAATTCTCCGATGGCAACTCGGCCAACAGGTCCGATCCAGTGATTCTGGCTGGCGTAACGCAGAAAAAAGGTCGCCGAGAACAGGAACAGAATGGCAGCCACCCAGCCAAATGCCTTCTGACCAATAAAGGCTTCCCAGCCGGCCTGAGCCGCGGAATCGGTTCTCGCAGCGATCGCATGACTGGTAGTCTCCGGGTGCACGGTATCCGGAGCAGCATCAGCCACAGAAACCCCGGCAGCCTGCGGAGCGGCTTTCAGGACGGTCTCTGCCGCCACGGATTTCTGCTGCGGCAGGAGCACGCGACCATCGGCAATGTCGCGCAGGTAGTTTTCCATGCGATCCAGTCGCCCGGTCACTTCACTGAGTCTGCGAGTCTTCACGAACGCAATGACTGACATCACGATCGCAGCGACCGGCAGTATCAGAACCGCGCCGGCAACCAGCAGGAAAATCAGAAACTCTTCAGACCGCATTGTGTACCGCCCATCTGTGGACCAGTCGTCCGGCACCAGCCGCTGAAGTGTTGCGAGTCGTCAGATTCCCAGGTGAGCTTCAGAGGCACTCACAAGACTCCAGCAGGCACTCATTGGTGGTGATCTTTCGCAGGGTTTTTCCCAGGACCGCGGGAGCCAGTTCCAGTCTTGTCAGAGCCTCTTCATCAAATTTTGTGCCAGCCCCAAAACAAATGCTCCACGTCTCTGTCAGCGTTCTGTGTGACTGTAACCGTTTCCCCGCAGCTCAGACACTGCAGCCGTACCGCAGTCGTTCCACTGCACACAGCCCCGAAAGCAGGCAACAGAAGGTCGCCGCACGCACGGTTGGGATGAACGGCAATCTGCTCCGGCAGATTCGGGGAATTACGGGGTGCCGACGTGGCCGCATGCCACGCGGGGAATCGACTTCGTCGAAGTCGCTGACGTTTCCGCCTTGGAGCAGACCGGAATTCGCGGTATCCTGAATGCACTGCTGTCCATTTGACATGACACGGAACCGCAGCGGCAATCAGTTCGGGGCCAGTTAAGGACCGTGGGAAATCTCGTGGAGGCGACGATGAGCAGTAATCCGTTTTCGAGCCCGGAGAACGCCGACACGACGGTAAAGTCTTCCGGCCTGTCCACTGGGACGAAATATCTGCTGGGCTGCGGGATCGTTGTCGCTCTCCTGTTTTTTCTGCTGTTGCCGATGGGGCGAAGGGGCGGAGTGCGTGACGCATCACGGAGAACACAGTGCAAGAACAATCTCAAGCAGATCGCACTGGCGTTGGACAACTACCATGATGAATATGGTTCCTTTCCGCCAGCGTATACGGTCGACTCCGGCGGTCGCCCGCTGCACAGCTGGAGGACGCTGATACTGCCGTTCCTTGAAGCGTCTGCCGTCTACAGCAGCATCGACCTGTCAAAGCCGTGGGATGATCCCGTGAACAAGGCGGCGTTTGAAAAGCAACCGGCTGTCTTTCGATGTCCAGGTTTCTACGGCCCGTCCGGTCTCACCACATACCTCGGTGTCGCCGGCGAAGGTTGTGTCTTCCATGGCAGCGAGGTTCGACGGATTCGCGATATCACAGACGGAATATCGGATACGCTGCTGGTGATCGAAACGTCGGAAGACAGGGCTGTTCCCTGGATGGCTCCACAGGATGCCGACCGGCAGATGTTCCTTGGATTGACGGAAAAATCCGATTTATCGCATCTCGGGGGAGTTAATGTGGCGATCGCTGACGGATCAGTACGCTTCTGCAGTTACCAGTTACCTTCCGCCGCACGTACTGCGTTGATGACCATCGCCGGGAACGACAAGGTGGGCGACTTTTGAGATTCTCGGCATCCCCCAGCGCTTACCGCTCCCGCTGTCCGCAAAATTGTGGTGCGGCTCACGAGGCCAGGCGGTTTGTCGGACTGACCGGGTCGGTCGAGTACTCCATTCAAGCACAGGCCGAGGAACCCGTCAGCGGATTCAGGCGGCCACGGGATGCGTCCATGCGGTATTGAGTCCCGCGAGGGTCAC
>SYLK01000898.1 GCA_005809115.1 Planctomyces sp.
ATGCCATTTTTCAGCACCGAAACACCGTCAGGCGTGCAGTTCTGAAGCACGAGTGTTGCAGAATTCCGCCACAGTGCAGCAAATTGCAACACAAGGAACGGGCGGATTCGTACCGCCGGATTTCCGCAGACCGTATCGTCCGGCGACCATATCGTGAGGACTGACGAATCGCACGTTGCGGGCGCGAGGTTCTTCTCAGTCAGGTGTTGTTTCCACAGGAAAGACCGATGTATCGGGAGCTGGATCCGGATAAGACCATCGCAACGCTGAAAACGCTGACGATGAGAATTGACGAGAGATTTCCGGGATCCGGTCTGCACCGGGTCTGCCAGGAGCTGAGCAGCCTGGCGGTCGAGACCTGCGGGCGCATCCGGTGGATGTCACGTCCCAACCTGCTGATTCGATTCTGTATCGGCGCCCTGCTGCTGCTGGCGCTGGCGATGGGCTGGTACGCCGTGGATCATATCCGCGTCAGCGAGACAACCTTTGCACTGGATACGTTCATCACAATGTTCGAGGCCGGATGCAATGCGATCATTGTGATGGGAGCGGCCCTGTTCTTTCTGCTGACCGTCGAATCACGGATCAAGCGCCAACGCGCCCTGACCGCCCTGCATGAACTGCGGGCGATGTCCCACGTGATCGACATGCACCAGCTGACCAAGGATCCCAGCCACATTCTGACGGGTGTTTCCCACCGGACGCGCTCGTCGCCAAAGCAGACTCTGAACGCCTTTCAGCTCACCCGATATCTGGATTACTGCAGTGAAATGCTGTCTCTGATCGGTAAACTGGCGGCACTCTATTCGCAGCGCAGCCGGGATTCCGTCGTGCTCCAGGCCGTCAATGACATCGAATCGCTGACTGACGGGCTCAGCCGCAAGATCTGGCAGAAGATCATGATTCTGGATGATGATCTGGATCGCGATCAGGCCATCGCCCAGCAGCAGGCAGCGGTTCGCACGGAGCAGGTCGAGCCCCCGGCTGCAGCCGCACCATCCGAGATTCCGCCGCACACGGGTGTCGTATGATGCCCGCTCCGCCTTCGCACATCACGATCCGACGAGGTCTTCCCGTGATTCCGATTCCCCGCATCAATCCAGCTCTGGCTCCAGCTCCAGCTCCAGCACTGGCACTGGCACTGGGTCTTGGTCTGGCACTGGCTCTGGCCCCGGACCTGGTCCTGATCCCGAACCAGATCCTGTTCCCGAACCAGGTTTTTTTATCGCACTTGACGCTGCCCCGGGTCTGTTCGGCTGCTCCATCCGCAGCGTGCGCAGCGCCGGCCGCAACGGGCGATGCGCAATCCGCGGATCATCCGCAGGCCGAAGTGTTCCGTGGAGTCCTGGCCGACGGTGGAACGGCGTTCCAGAACGGTCATGAGCTGTGGCTGCAGCTTGACACGCGACCGGCTGGACGTGAACTGCTGATCGCACGACTGGCGAACGTGGTGCAGCGAATTTATTGGCGCGATACGGCCACACAGCAGCACTCGGAGTCGGTGGCCGTCGCATCCGGAGGCCGCACACTGACGCTCACGCCCGAGCCGACCGTGTGGAAAATCCAGCTCAGCGAAATCCCCGAGCTGTTTCCGGCGACTCTGGTCCTCGAACTCGATGGGCCGCCGCAGCTGCTCACCGACGAACTGACGGCCGCAGCAGACGGCAACGGCGTGATTTCACTGCCCGCCAGGCTGGCCCGGGTCCACGGCAGAAATCTGCGGTTCGAACCGCAGCCGCACAAGAATACGGTTGGATACTGGTCGCTGGCGGAGGACTTTGCCGAATGGAATCTGCGGGCTGATATGGCGGGAGACTACGATGTGGAAATCCAGCAGGGATGCGGTACCGGGCACGGCGGAAGCACCGTTGAATTGCGGCTGGATGACCAGCGGATTCAATTTCGAGTGCTGGAGACGGGACATTTTCAGAACTTCCGCTGGCGGCACCTGGGACGCGTCTCCCTGCCGGCCCATGTTTGCTGCCGGCTGCAGCTGGTTCCCCTGCATAAACCGGGCGGCGCGGTCATGGATGTTCGTGAGCTGCGCCTCGTTCCCGTCTCTGAACACTCCCGTCTGCTGCGACGGACCATGGTGAATGCGGATGGCGTTCGTGCGGACCACCCTCGGCCAGTTCCGGAGAAGCCCTGCGTATTGCTCGTCGTCACAGATGATCAGGGAGCTGCTGACGCCGGCTGCTGCGGCTCACGCGATCTGTTTACGCCGCGAATCGACGGACTTGCCCACGATGGCCTGCGTTTTACTCAGGCCACCGCGCACATCGCAGACGCCGCCGCCCGGTCCATGCTGCTCACGGGGCGACATCCGCCGCTGCCGAGTCGTCCCGCCCCGCAGCCACCGCTGACGACCGATGTTCCCGGCAGACAGAATCCGCCCCGGAATCTGTCGCTCGCACAGATCCTGCAGCAACATGGCTACCGGACCGCCGCCTTCGGCAGACTCGGTTCGGACAATGCGATGCTCGGACCACACGACGGATTTGACCTGTCTCTGTCCGCCGGGCCGGACGAGTGCCCCGACCGGACGATTCCGGAAGCTCTCGCCTTTCTGGCAGATCATGCGGACAACGAGACCGCCCAACCGTTCTTCCTGTACCTGCCGCTCAGTCTGCCGGCATCCACCGAACACGGTGATCCGCGGTTTTCGCAGTTCTACGCCAGTCATGCCGAACCTCGCAGAAGCTACGGAACTGCCGTCACGACCGCAGACGACCGCCTGGGACTTGTGCTGGATGAACTGGATCGATCCGGCCTGCGCGATCGGACAATCGTACTGCTGGTCAGCGACGGGGGAAGTTCGGCTGATCTCAGCACTTCAGGAAAATGGCGTGGCAGTGGTGGTACCTGGTATGAGGGCGGACTGCGAGTTCCCGCCGTTCTCTGCTATCCTCCGCAAATCCCAGCCGGTGTCACTTCCAACAAAGTCGTCACACTGGCTGACTGGCTCCCGACAATCCTCGAACTCTGCGGAATTCCACGGCCGCCGTGCAAGGCACTGGATGGCCGCAGCGTTGTTTCGCTGGTGACGCCGGACCAGGTGCTTCCTGATCGCGTGCTGCACTGGCAGTGGCAGAACACATGGGCCGCCCGGGAGGGGGACTGGAAACTGATCGGCCAGGATGAACAGGCCGTCGAACTGGTCCGGCTGGACGACGATCCGCCGGAATCCATCAACCATCTGCAGTCCCGGCCGGACACGGCCGGCAGACTGCTGCAACTTCACGCAGACTGGGTGCGGGAGATCGCAGCCAGGCTGACATCCGATCCCCCTGCTCCGGCACCCACTCGATGAAATTCCTGATCTCGAACGACGACGGTTTCGATGCTCCCGGACTGGCAGCACTCTACGAAGCGCTGCAACCCCACGGCACCGTGACCGTCGTGGCTCCCAACGTCTGTCACAGTTCCAGGGGGCACGCGGTTGATACAAAGCAGCCGATCCGCATCGAGCGACGATTCGGTCCGCCGTTCGGAGAGATTTCTGTCGTGCACTCCTCGCCGGCAGACTGTATTCGCATCGGTCTGCGGCATGTCATGAAACAGGCGCCGGATTTCGTGATCGCCGGCATTAATCCAGGAGCCAACCTGGGTGTCGACCTGTACTATTCCGGCACCGCCGCCGCCGCCCGCGAAGCCGCTCTCCTCGGAATCCCTGCGATCGCTCTCTCCCATTACCTGCATCCGGATTTTCCCGTCGACTGGAGAATCCTCAGTGACCACGCCACACGCGTTGTGGCCCGGCTGCTGACACCAGAATTCACACTGCCCCGCGGCCATTTCTGGAACGTCAACTTCCCGGCCGTCGCGAATGAACAGTACCCCGATGAAATCACGATCGTACCGCACGGGACCGAGCCCCATGCCGTGGCCTTCACCGTCCTGGAAAGCTCACCGGAGGCTGAACTAGTAGCGTATTCAGGTGTATACCGCGAGCGCGGGCGATCGGACTGCTGCGACGTGCGTCATTTGTTCGAACAGCGACTGACCGCAACTCCCATCGGCCCGCAGTCGACGGCTTTGACCGGATTTCAGACGTTCTCACAGGTTTCTCTGGTCGACGCAAACATCCCTGATTGACTCCAGTGACGTCGCCTGTCAGGATTCACGGCGGCGGCAGCGGCATCCTGGGAAACCCAGCTGCAGATGAATGGTGTGGTTCTCCCACAGCCGTGCGAGCCACATTTCGCAGGCAAACCGGACAACTCAAACTGCTATGTACGAACATCTCACGATCCTGAGTGGCCGGGCGAATCCTGAGCTGGCGCGCGAGATTACTGATTACCTGGGCATTGGTCCGGGTCATGTTGACGTGGGGAATTTCCCTGACGGCGAGATCAGCGTGAAGCTGAATCAGAATATTCGCGGCTGTGACGTGTTTCTGATCCAGCCGACGTGTCCACCGGTGAATGAGAACCTGTTCGAGCTGTTGATCATGATTGATGCGTGTCGGCGGGCGAGTGCTGCGCGGATCACCGCGGTCATCCCCTATTTCTGGTATGCGCGGCAGGATCGGAAGGATTCAGGTCGGGTGCCGATCACGTCGAAACTGATCGCGAATCTGATCGTGCAGGCGGGGGCGCATCGCGTGCTGACGATGGATCTGCATGCGGCCCAGATTCAGGGATTCTTCGACGTCCCCGTGGATCATCTGTACGCGGCGCCGATTCTGGACCGTTATTTCAAGTCCCTGGCGATCCCGACCGGCGAGCTGGTGATCGTGAGTCCTGACGAAGGCAGCATCAAGCGATCGCTCCACCATCTGGACCATCTGGGCGGATCGCTGGCGATAGTGGACAAGCGGCGTGCGAGCGCACTGGAGACATCGCAGGCGAACTTGATCGGGGGCCCGATCGACGGCAAGACGGCGCTGATTTTCGACGACATGATCACCACGGCCGGATCGATCTGTGGCGCCGTTCAGGTGGTCAGGGCGCATGGCGCGCGACGGATTTTTCTGGGAGCCACGCACGCCGTGCTCTGTGGCCCGGCGGCGGAACGCCTGCAGCGCGCCGCGGTGGACGGGATCGTGGTGACGAACAGCTGCTCGCTGACCGCGGCGCAGCGCCTGCCGAACATGACCGTCGTCAGTGTGGCGGAACTGCTGGGCGAGGCGATTCGCCGCGTGCACCGCAACGAATCCGTCAGCTACCTGTTCGACTAGTGCTCTGTCACACCTTAATTGTCGGGTACACGGATTTCAGTTTTGTCCGGGCATCGGTGATCTTCATTTGCCAGTCAACGCCTCGCTGTGTTGCGTTTACATCATCCGACCATGCTTTCGTTTCTTCACGCAATG
>SYLK01000899.1 GCA_005809115.1 Planctomyces sp.
TCTCCGCTGCCGCCGCAGCCATCAAGGATTTCGCTTTCCTCGAGTTCAATTTCCGCGCGGCTGACTTCTTTCTGGCGACGACTGGCGACGACGCCTTCGTTCACGGCTGAGAAGCCCATAACGCCGACAGCTCCCACGACCGCAGCGTAGATCGCGGGCCAGTTCGCGATGACCACCGGTGCAATCACCATGACGGTACTCATGATTCGTCTCACAACTGAGAATCCCTGGAACAGATCGGCGAAACACGCAGTCGCGCCGTCCCTTCGGGGAGATCTGTGCGGGTGGAAAATTGGTCTGCTAAAGTTCAATTTTGCGTCGCGATTCTCCGATTGTTCCCGGGGTCGTTCCGGAAGCGGGTCGGGCACGTCCGGCTGCCCAGGTTCTGAGTCGGCTGAGTTCCTCATTCATGGTTTTCGACAGTGGCACCGTTTCTGCGAGGCCTTCCCGAACGGTCTGAGTATCCAGTGGCACCTGGCGACTGAAGGAATCGAACAGGGCTGAGATGATCGCTTCCTCGATCTCGGCCCCGCTGAATCCATCGCTGCCGCGAGCCAGTTCGGATAGGTCAAACTCGTCGGGATTCCGGCCGCGCCGCAGCAGGTGGATCCGAAATATCTCTTCGCGTTCGGCTGCTGACGGAAGATCCACGAAAAAAATCTCGTCCAGTCGACCTTTTCTCAGCAGTTCGGGAGGCAGGTGACTGATATCATTGGCTGTCGCAATCACGAAAACCGGAGCGGTTTTCTCGGACAGCCACGTCAGCAGCGTCCCGAACACCCGGGACGCCGTGCCACCGTCGCTTCCCGCAGATGATGCCGAACCGGCCAGGGCTTTGTCGATTTCGTCAATCCACAGGATCGCCGGTGCGATGCTCTCAGCCGTTTGCAGGGCGCGCCGTACGTTCTCCTCGCTGGAACCCACCAGACTGCTGAACATGCGGCCCAGATCGAACCGCAGCAGTGGCAGCTTCCACAGCCCCGACACGGCCTTTGCGCACAGGCTTTTGCCACAGCCCTGCACACCCAGCAGCAGAACACCCCGTGGAGCGGGCAGACCGAATCTGGCGGCACTGTCGGAAAATGCGATGGTGCGTTTCTTCAGCCAGTCCTTCAGGTTTGTCAGTCCCGCGACCCGGGCAAATTCTTCGTTCGACTCGTAGTACTCGAGCAGTCCGCTTTTCCGGATGATCTGCTGTTTCTCACTGAAGACGACACTGACGTCATCGGAGTCGAGTTTGCCATCGAGCACCAGAGTCTTCGCAAATACGTTCTCAGCCTCCTTCAGAGTCAGCCCGCGCGCCGCGTGCAGCAGGCGTTCGCGCGAATCGCCCTCAAGATTGATGCGAACGTGGGGATTGTCCCGGACATCTTCGACAATTCGGTCCAGCAGCAGGTTGAAATCCACGGGACGCGGCAGACCGAATTCGAGCACGGTCACGTCCTTCGACAACTCTGAAGCAATCTGCAGTTCGGGCGACACGATGATGATCGATTTGTAGGTGTCACGCACGTGGTGCGCCACGTCACGCAGCTTTCGGATCACCGTCAGATTGCAGCGTTCACCGACCGTAAACGGATGAAAATCCTTAAACAGATAAATTGCGGGTTCGACCTGATCCACGACGGCATCGAGTGCCATGATCGGATCCGTCGTGTTACTGCCGCCCGACCGGGTGCGCGATGGTTCTGACCCGGACCGGACCATCCCCTGAGTGATCGTCCAGACAAACAGTTTCTTGTTTCTGGCCTCAGCGATTTTTCGCAGGCAGGCTTCAACTCGTTCTTCTTCCCAGCTGACGACATACACGATCGGATATCGGGCGCGGATCAGGACATCAAGTTCCTGCTGTGGCGTGGTGACGCGCGGGGCATCGGTGGCTGCCGGCCGCCGCACGTCAGCCGCTCGCGCTTTCCGAGCAGCGGGTGTGCCAGGCGGATTTTCAGGCGTGGCGGAGCGTTCGGTCATGATCGGCCATCATTCCAGGGGAGAAATCGAATCCGGTCGGCGCAGTGCCGCCAGCCGGGAGTCCAGCGAGGCATCTCCGAGTTCCAGCGAACCCAGCAGTTCCAGCACTTCACGCGAGGCGCCGAACAGGCAGATCCGGCCGTCCGGCAGAAACGTGATCTCAGTCACAGCGGTCTCTTCATCCCAGAGTCCCTCCGATCCTGCAGATCCGCGGGATTCCGCGGAATTCGGCATTGAGTCAGGCGATGACATTCAGTCCCGCCTCCGCGGCGAGTCGTCTCGCCTGTTCACCTTCGGATCGCGACAATGGCGCGGCCAGCTCCGCATGGCGCCCGGCCTGCCAGCGCGGCTGATAACCATCCCGCAGACTGAATTTGACGCGGGGCATTTCCCGTTGCAGCCAGGCAACGATCGGTCGGAAACAGCAATCGAAATGCCCCGGCAATATCAGGTGCCGGACAATCAGGTCCGACTGTTCGCTCGCAATGCGCAGATTGCGGGTGACGACTGCCCCGTAATTCGCCACGCGCGCGATGCGATTCGCACACTCGTCGTTGCCGAACTTGAAATCAGCCACATACACATCGACCAGCCCGCTCAGCAACTCAAATGCCGCCGGAGTGCCGTAAAAATCAGATTTCCAGACGATCGGCGGCAATCCCACGCAGTTCGACATCGCCTCGAGCACTGACGGAAGATGGATCGTGGGTTCGCCGCCGACCCACTGCAGATTGCGGGCACCCTGCGTCTTTCCCCACGCGACGGCTTCGGTCAGGAATTCCGACGTCAGCACGCGGCCACGAGACGGGTCAAAGGCACTGGCTTCGGCGATGCAGAACGCACAACGGAGATCGCAGCCGGACAAATAAAACAAATGTGACGGCACCAGCTCTAGTTCCTCGCCGCACTCAACCCGATGCCTGAAAACACGAGCCTCAGCTCCGGCATGACACGGGCCACGTTCACCACGCAACCGATCTGCTCCGCACCGATGCTCACACAGCAGGCAGTGTTCCCACTGCCGGCGCGCCAGCTCGGCACGATCGGAACAAAATGAGAGAAGAGACATAGTGGCAGACAACGACGGCCTTGAACCGCCCCGAAGTGAGGGCAGAACGATTTCCACATGCCCGATCCTACTGTTCACAAACCGCGATTGCAATCCGCAATTCAGGCTGGCAGGCGTGAATGGTGTATGACCGCGTATCGTGAGCAACACCACGCATCGCTCGTGCCGCATCGCTCGTGCCGTATCGCCGGGCGAGTCCGGGCGGTCCGGTGGCTCCGGGACTGCCGCATGGTTCGCAGACCCGCTGAAAGCCACTCCACGGGAATCCGGATTGCACAGGCTGGCACCCCTCCGGTAATCTGACGTGCCAGCCGGTCGCTGTGCCCGGCGCTGTCTGTGCGCCAGCCCGCATTTCTCCGGCAGCAGCGTTTGTGCGCCTGACGAATCCTGCCGGTACCACGAACCCAGGCTGCGTCATGCATGGTTTTCCGCGTCGAAGCGTCGGAGTCTGAAAATCACAATGGAACCCCTCCCTGTCTCCGCGCTGCGCTGGCACTGCGACCCGGATCAGTTTGAATTTGAAACGACGCAGCAGTGTCCGGAACCCGCCTGCATCTTCGGGCAGGACCGGGCCGTGGAAGCCATCCGGTTCGGCGTGGCGATTCGTCGGGAAGGCTACAATATCTTTGCGGTGGGACCACAGGGAACGGGCAAGCAGACCGTGGTCGAGCGCTGTCTGGAGGAACGTGCCCGGGGCGAAGCAACTCCGTCCGACTGGTGCTATGTGAACAACTTCACCGATCCGCGGAGGCCACTGGCGATTGCCCTGCCTTCCGGTTCCGGAGTCCGCTTTCGCGATGACGTGGATGAGCTGATTGAGGATCTGACCAATGCCATTCCGGCCGCACTGGTCAGTGAGGAGCATCGCGCCAGACTGGCGGAGCTGGAGCATGCCGAGGAAGCTGAGCAGGAACAGGCGTTTCAGGGCCTGGCGGACAAGGCCGAGAGCCAGCACGTGCAGTTGCTGCGGACCCCGGGCGGATTCGTGCTGGCGCCGGCACCGGAAGGCAGGGTCCTGGAACCGGCGGAATTTGACAAGCTTTCCCGCGACGAGAAGAAACAGATCGAAGTGACGGTTGAGGGCCTGCAGCGGGAACTGCAGGCGATCGTGGAGCAGCTGCCATGGCGGCAGAAACTACTGCGCGACCGGATGAAAGCTCTGCGGAGGGAGGTGCTGCAGCATGCCATCGGACACCTGCTGTCACAGACCAAGGAAAAATACCGGGAGGTCACTCCCGTTCTGAGCTATCTGCAGGCCATGGAGAAGGACATCATCGAGCGGGTCAACGAGTTTCAGCAGGCCGATGAGTCGCCCCTGCGGCCGCAGGAGGAACCGCAGACGCTGGCGATGGTTCTGTCCGAGTATCAGGTGAATCTCCTGATTGACAACAGCGCCACGCAGGGCGCCCCGATTGTGTACGAAGATCATCCCAGCTACCACAATCTGATTGGCCGCGTAGAACATGAATCGTACATGGGTGCGCTGACCACCGATTTCTCGCTGGTCAAAGCCGGGGCGCTGCATCGCGCCAACGGCGGCTACCTGATCCTGGATGTTCGGCAGCTGCTGCTCCAGCCGTTTGCCTGGGAAGGACTGAAGCGAGCCCTGTCGGCGCGTTCCATCCGGATGGAATCGCTGGGTGACATGATGAGTCTGACGAGCACAATCTCGCTGGAACCGGAGCCGATTCCGCTGGACGTGAAGGTCATTCTGCTGGGTGATCGGCTGCTGTATTACCTGCTGTACGAGGCAGATCCTGATTTCTCCGAACTGTTCAAGGTGTGTGCGGATTTCAGCGACGATCTCGACCGGACGCCGGAGAACTGCCGCCTGTACGGTCAGTTCGTGGCCTCGGTCGCTCGCCAGGAACAGTTGCTGCCGCTGACGCGTGCGGCCGTGGCCCGCGTGCTGGAGCAGGCAGTCCGCATGGCCGATGATGCGGAACGATTTTCGATGCACGTGCGATCTCTGACGGATGTGCTGCGGGAGGCCGACTTCCGCGCCCGGGCCGCGTTGAGGGCGACCGTGGAGGCGGAAGATGTCGCCCTCGCAATCGAGCAGCAGCGGCAGCGCTCGGATCGGCTGCGGGCACGTGTGCATCAGGAAATCCGCCGCGGCACAATCCTGATTGATACCACCGGAGCCAGAATTGCACAGGTGAACGGCCTGTCCGTGCTGCAGCTGGGAGATGTGCGGTTCGGACAGCCGTCCCGGATCACGGCCACCGTCCGGCTCGGCCGGGGTGATCTGATCAATATCGAACGTGAAGCGCGGCTGAGTGGACCGAGTCATTCCAAGGGTGTGATGATCCTGACCGCATTTCTGGCAAACCGATTTGCGCAGGAGCAGCCACTGTCCCTGGCGGCCAGCCTGGTATTCGAACAGTCTTATGGAATTGTGGATGGCGACAGCGCATCCGTGGCCGAAACCTGTGCCCTGCTGTCGGCGCTCAGCGGAGTCCCGATCATTCAGGGAATTGCCGTGACGGGATCCATGAATCAGCACGGTACGGCCCAGCCGATCGGCGGCGTGAATGAGAAGATCGAGGGGTTCTTTCAGGTGTGTGCTGATCGTGGGCTGACGGGGGCTCAGGGAGTCCTGATCCCGGAAGGCAACCGCCGTCATCTGATGCTGCGGGAGGATGTCGTGCAGGCCGCCGCAGCGGGACAATTCTTCATCCGCACGTTCGCGAATTTCGACCAGGCGATCGAAGTCATGACCGGCTGTCCCGCTGGTGCGGCTGATGCTCAGGGGAACTGGCCCCCCGGCAGCATCAATGGACTCGCGGCCGCCCGACTGCAGCGACTCACCGAACTGCGGCTGCGATTCGGAGCTGTCGAAAACCAGCACAGAAACACGGAAGTCACCGGCATCTGACACTTTGCCATGAACCGCAGGGGCTCGAACCATGCCGACAATTGTGCTTGCGATTGATGCTTACTCGCAGCTCGAACAGCTGTTGCCGGCAGCATTGCTGCTCGCTTCCGGGCAGAACGCGCTGCTGCTGGGCGTCTTTGCCCAGGACAGCCGACTGCTGCAGGGGGCCGCGCTGCCCTGCACCCAGGAAATCGGAGCAAACTCCGCCGCATGTTTCCCGCTGACGGCAGAAACGATGGAGAATCGTGTGCGGCGAATCGCCGAGGACATGCGACGGCGTCTGGCGATGGCTGCTGAGCGACGGAAGTTGCCCTGGGAATTTCAACTCTGCTATGGCAGCATTTCACAGATCACCACCGAGACGACGGCCGATGCGGTGCTTCCCGGCTGGAGCGGGCATCTGTGGATCTCCGGCTCGCACCCGGGTCCCCCGACCCGGTCGAGTGCAGCGCGGGCGGCCATCGCTGTGGTCGATGACGGCTCCCTGTCGGCGGCCCAGGCAGTCGAAGCCGCTCGCCGCCTGACGGCAGCCGCCGGACTGCCGGAGCTGGTGATCCTGGAAATGGACTCCGTCCCGGTCCCCGGTCTGACCGGATCGGCGCGATCTTCCGTCGGGAGACCACCAGAAGTCAGGATTCGCGTCGACTCGCCGGACCAGCTGATGCGGCATCTTCGCGTCCTGTGTCCCACGCTGATGCTGCTGGGACGTGACCAGCCTCTCGCGTCAGACAGTCGCCTGCGAAAGGAACTTTTCCTCCTGAAATGTCCGCTGGCGCTGCTGAGTGCGACCTGGTAGGACCAGTCCCGACCACGATTGTTGCCACGCGCGGGATCCGGTAAACTCTCGGCCGACACTCCTGAAGGCAGCAGCCGATGCGACCGGCGCGGAGTGCGTTCACCCCGGAAGGCTGACTGCAGCGGGCCGAAGGAAGGGAACCCTGTACATGAACGCGGTTCCCGCAACCTCCGGCGGTGAATCTGACACTCCGAAACGTGCCACGGCCTCGTCGGCGACCGCCACTGCGGTTCCGATCCTGACTGCAGTTCCGGAAGAAAGCCAGCGGAGCCGGACAGGGACGCCGCATGGTGTGTCCTACCTCTACATGCTGGCAGCATTTGTGGTGGTCACAGCCGGCATTCGGATGGCGCAGGAGATCCTGCAGCTGCTGCTGCTGTCCGTCTTTCTGGCCGTCGTGGGGGTGCCGGTTTATGCGTGGCTGGTGCAGCAGAAGGTCGCGTCGTGGCTGGCATTGCTGTTCGTCATCAGCGGACTGGTCCTGACGACTCTGGTGCTGTTCTGGATCGTGATGACATCTCTGGCGGACTTTACGTCACGACAGCAGCATTATGTCGAGCAGCTGCAGGAACGGACCAGACCTCTGCGGCAGTTCATGGAGACGCAGATCCCGGAGGCACCTGTGCCGGAGACAATTCCGCCGGCGGACGCTGTCGCCGCCGCGGAGGAAACCGGGCTGCCGCCCGAGCCGGCATCGGCGGGCCGGGCTCAGGATGTTACTGAGGGCGAGGATGAGCCTCGGGATTCGCAGCTGGCGGAAAGTGCCGGCTGGCTCCAGTTGCGCCGGGTGACCGTGGTTCCTCAGTCCCGTCGCAGCTGGCGTGAGCTGGTTTCGTCGCAGTTCGATCCGGGTAAAGTCATTTCGATGGCAGCGAACATTGCCGTGAGCGTCAGTCA
>SYLK01000900.1 GCA_005809115.1 Planctomyces sp.
CGATCTCGGTCCCAATTTCCTGTGGATTAATCAGCGGGATGGCACGTTTTCCGATGAAGGGATTGAGCGAGGATGTGCGGTGAACGGTCTTGGCGAGCCTGAGGCCAGTATGGGCATTGCCGTGGGTGATTCGGAAGGTGACGGTGATCTCGATCTGTTTGTCACGGATCTGCGATACGAGGCCAACACACTCTATCTGAATCAGGGCCGAGGATACTTCGAAGATGCCACGGCGCGTTCCGGACTGGGGCCGGATTCGGTTCCGTTTACGGCGTTCGGAACCGTCTGGATGGATCTGGAAAACGACGGTGATCTCGATTTGCCGATTGCCAACGGCCGGGTCTTCCGTGACCGAGTACTGGCGGGGGCGGATCTGGGAGCCTTCTGGAACGATTACGCCGAGCCGAACCAGTTGTACCTGAACGACGGGAAAGGAAGTTATCGCGAGATGACGGCTGCCGCCGGCGACTTTGCAGCGCTGCCGAATGTGGCCCGGGGGCTTGCGACAGGCGATCTGGATCATGACGGGGACCTGGACATTGTGCTGACGGCGGCAGCGGGAAGTGCCCGCGTATATCGGAACGACGCGCCCGACAAGGGGCACTGGCTGCTGGTCCGGGCAGTGGATCCGCGCCTGCGGCGGGACGCCATCGGAGCAGAGGTGTATCTTGACAGTGTCAGTGGCAGTCAGTTGCGGGTGGTGCAGTCCTGTTCCAGCTATCTCAGCAGCCATGACGTGCGGTGTCACTTCGGACTGGGTACGTCAGCGGAATACGCCCGAATCACCGTGCAGTGGCCGGATGGTCTGCGGGAGGAGTTTCCCGGCGGGGCAGCGGACCGTGTGATGGTCCTGTCGCGCGGCTCAGGAGCGACGATCCCCAGTGTTCTTCCCGGCAGTGGCGGGTAGCAGACGATGGCGGCGGCACGAGGAGTTCCGAAACCAGCACGAAATCCGGCAGGTCGCCCACGTCCGGTGTGGCTGGTGGCCGGGACGGTGCTGCTGGCGGCAGCGGGAGTGCTGCTCATGTGGTCATTCCGCAACGGGTGGTCACCGGCTGCGGTCCCTCAGCCACCGCAGATCAGCGAAGGATCGTCGGAATTGATATCGGCAGTGCGCCGCGCACGTGAAGCGGTTCTGTCGGACCCGGGATCCGCCGAAACGTGGGGGCGGCTGGGGCACGTGTTTCTGGGGAATAATCTGTACCGTCAGGCGGCCGAATCCTACGGACAGGCGATGACGCTCGCTCCGGAAGACGTCCGGTGGCATTACCTGCAGGCTGTGGCCGTCGAGTACATCGACCTGCCAGGATCCGTCGCGCTGTATGAGCGGGCGATGAGGCTTTCGCCGGACGCACCCTACCGGTGGCTGCGATACGGTCTCGCACTGGAGCGAGCCGGACATCTCGATCGCGCCCGGCAGAGCTGTGAAAAGGTGCTTGAGCTGGTTCCGGCGGACGTGGACGCGCACCTCGGGCTGGGACGTCTGGCACTGGGCCGCCAGGATCTTGATGCTGCGCAGCACCACTTTCTGGCGGTAGCGGAACAGGATCCGGCCAACCGTCAGGCGCATATCGCGCTGATTCAGATCTGCAGTCGGAAGGGAGACGACGAGGGCCTGCAGAAGCACCGTGAACTCCTGAAATCGAGTCGCAGTGCGACGGTGGCGGCGCGTGATCCTCTGCGTGATGAAGTCAGTCGTGAACGGATCTCTCCTGAATACGTCCGGCTGCTGGCCCGCGGCGATCAGCTCGAATCGCGGGGTGACCTGCCGGGATTCGTGGCCGTCTGCCGCAGGCTGATTGCGCTCGACCCTGACAATCCGCTCCCGCGGGTGCGGCAGGGCATCGCGTTCGCGCGGATGGGCAACCTGCGGCAGTCACTGGACGTGTTTGTGGAAGCGATTCGCTGGTGCCCGGAAGATCCCGGGGTGCACTTCAACTACGGTGTGGTGCTGGGCCAGGCCGGTCGCTGGAACGATGCGATCAGCGCATTTCAGAAGTCCGTGCACCTGAAGCCCGACGATGCCGAGGCGTGCTACAGCCTTGGCATCTGCTTGTATCAGGTCTCCCGGACCGAAGAGGCGGTGGCGGCGTTTCAGCGATCCGTGGCTGCCCGGCCAGATCACTATTTCGCGCATTACAACCTGGGCGAGGCATTTCGGCGCCTCGGCCGGCCTGCTGATGCGGTGGAACATTTCCAGATCGCTGTCCAGCTCCGACCGGACGAACCGCGCGCCCGGTCTGCCCTGGAAAACCTGCTCCGGGAAATGAAATAAAAGGCGCTCACAAAACCTCCGCGGTCGCGTTGTATCGAGAGTGGTCGAGATGGCGGGAAGTGCGACGAGACGACCAATATCGTCTGATCACGGTTTGACAGTACACTCCGCCAGCATCAACTGCAGCCGGCCGCGGCAATTCCTGATGCTGCGCGGATCGTGCAGTGATGTGCGAAGCTCCCGCAGCACTTCCCGCAGCGGCTGCGTGACTGGCAGCGGTGCGCCGAGTTCCGGTTCGACGGGAATCAGGTACGACACGAGCCATTCAGACAATTGTCGCGTGCCCTGTCCCGTCAGCGCAGAAGTCTCGATGACTGGGCATCCCTCAGGAACATCGGGGAGCATCCGAGTACTGAACGGGCCGGACAGGTCGCACTTGTTCTTCACGATGGCATCCGGTACTGCTCCGCCGCGTAGTACCGCAGCCAGCCAGTCAGCGGGAGCCTCCTGACGCGAACCATCACAGACCAGCAGCCAGGCGTCGCAGGTCCGCACCGCAGCCACAGCCGCCGCGATCCCGGCCTGCTCGATCTGGTCCGCAGTTTCCGACCGGACCCCGGCGGAGTCACAGATGACAAACGGCCACTGAGCCAGAATCAGCGGGACTTCCACCAGGTCCCGGGTTGTTCCTGCCTGTTCCGAGACAATCGCTCGCTCGAATCCGGCGAGCGCGTTGACGAGGCTGGATTTGCCGACATTCGGTGGTCCCAGAATCAGTACTCGCCACGGCTCCGTCAGATGTCGGGCAAATTCCTGCCACTGCAGGATGTCTGCCAGCAGATCCGACATTCGGGCTGGTGAAGGTTCGACAATCAGCTGCTCGAGACGCGACCGCAGCCGGCCCTGTGTCTGAGCCAGCACATGCGCCGCGGTGCGAAGTGTCCGGGTCCGGATCAGAGCATTCTGGATCTGTGAGTCCAGAGTTTCCGGCACAGACTCGGTACCAGTCGAGTCGGCCAGGGCGTCTTGCGCCGGCAGCCGGCAGCTCTGACGGAGCTGATCCACAATTGCCGCGACGGCCGCGGTACCGCCGTGACAATGAATCTCCCACGTGGCGGGTGCGGTCCTCACAACCACGACCTGCTCGCGATGCCAGGTTCCGTACAGAATGCGATCGGCGCTTGACTCCCTGAGTCCGACGGCTGACAGACACTGGAAATGCGTATCGAGGACTCTGATGCCTGTCGCGAACCCGCACGCGCGGAACTCCACGACCGCCACGGCTCCTCGTCCGGCAGGTGTCAGGACCTGAACGGCGCCTCCCGGCGAATTGTCCACGTGGGGAAGGGCTGCCGGAGTCTGCGATCCGGGCGGCACCCAGGCACTTCGGGCATCCTCGGAATCGCGGTCTCCCGGGTCAGCCGGCTCACCCGGGTCAGTGGGGTCGGGACGATGGGGAGCCACGGTGGGTCCTGTCGAATCAGATGTGGCGGATCGGCATCAACCGGTCGGAGCAGCAGAAACGGCAGGAACGTTGCCGCCGGATTCGCTGCGCCATTCTTTCTCTGTATTCGCTGCACGGCTGAGTGACTCCGGGCGACCGGTGGATATTATCGCAGCATTTCCGGGAATGTCAGCGCTCACCTGGTGGAGTCCGGGCAGAAACGTCAGTGGTCGGCGAATTATGATCGGGACTGCAAGAAGAATGTTGTCGAGTCTGGCGGCAGGTCTGCGGGTGCGGCCGCGGCGCTCGATCCGCAAATTTCGGCTTCCTGAGCTGCTGGAAGCGCGGGTATTGCCCGCTGCGACGGGGATTCAGGCGTTGCACCGATCCGGCCAGACCTTTCTCACCTGGACCGAAGATGCCGGCGTGACGGGGGAAGGTTACCACGTCTATCGCTCCGGATCGCCGATTACAACCGCCACACTTGGTCAGGCACAGAAGCTGACTTCGCGTTGGGGGCCGCTCGACGACAACACCTCAGTCCATCAGACCCGGGCTCCGCAGACGCCCGTACCGGAGACATTTCTGATTCAGGATCTGGGAACACCGCTCGGTAAGGACACAGGCCTGTTCGTCTGGACAACGCAGAATACCGAGGCGGGAGCTGCCTATTACGCCGTCACGCAGGTGACGAACGGGGTGGAAAACCTGACGCTGACACCAGGGGTGAATTCGCTGACCGCAGCCGTCACGGAAGCTGTCGCCGTGCCTGCACCGGTACTGACCGTTTCGATCAACGGAGGCAAAGGCAGGATTTACACTCAGTATATGGACTATGCCCGGTGGAATCCGACGTTTCAGGGTTACGCGTACAATTATTCAGTCGCACTGCCAGTGAATTACAGTCCGGGGGTGTCGTGGCCGGTCAAGCTGATGCCTCATGCTTATGGCGAGCGGTTTCGGGTTGAACCGGCAGCGGAGTTCGACTGGCCTGTGATCGAAGTCTTCCCGGACGATCCAGGTGGCATCAGCAGTGGCGCGCAGACGTGGTGGTACGGCTTTGCTGCCGACCACAACTACAGGACAAACGGAGCCGTGCCGACGACGGGCCGCATTGAGAACTTCACCGAGCAGCGTTTGCTCAAGGCAGTTGACGAGGTTCTGGCAAATTTCAGCGCAGACCCGTTCCGAGTCCATTCCCAGGGACATTCGATGGGTGCGTCGGGGTCGCTGTCGCTGGGAATCCGATATGGAAATGTCGTGTCGGGTATTTTCGCCAGTGAACCGATGACGAATTATGCCGGCAGCCCGACGTTTCAGAGCGACTTCGAGGTCCTCTGGGGAACTCAGTCAGCAAATCTGCCGATTGTCAGTCGCGGCCCTCACGCAGCGCACCTGCAGCCGTACGATGGCACGGGAGTGTACGACTGGATGAATCACCAGACACAGCTCGTGAATCGCCGCGGCGCAGGGACGGCGTTCCTGATGGTTGGACACGGCAAGGCCGACACCGTCATCGACTGGGCCACGCAGGGACGTCCCTTCATCGGATCGCTGAATGCGGCCAGCGCCGGTTTCACTGCTGAACAGCGATTCGCGTGGGATCACACGTGGATGAGC
>SYLK01000901.1 GCA_005809115.1 Planctomyces sp.
ACAGCAAGCTGCTCGATGGCCGTTCTGAGTATCTTGCGGCGCTGGAATCGGACGAGAATGCGGAGGGCGAATCTGCTGCAGAGGAGTCCGACAGCGACGGCGATGAGGGCGTGTCCGAAGAGCTGGTGACGACGGAAGTCGTCGAGCTGCTTCCGGTTCGAACGCACGTCCCGGAGATTCTCTGGCAGACCACTGCTGTGGGAGGTTCTCCGATGCTGGGCAGTTCGGATCCGGTCGACAGCCCGACGGTGGAAGTGGAGCCGGAGAGCCCGGCCGCAGCCGATCCGCTGACGTATGTCGCGACGTCCGAACAGGAGTCCCTGCTCGGCGGAGTGAGCGGGCCATCCGAAGCATCATTGGTCCGCCCTGAGGCGAATCCCGTGAAGTCAGCCGCCGCTCGGGCCCGAGCCGATCGTCATCTGTCACGAGGGCTGAAGTCCGTCACCGGGAGTGCGCTGAAGAAGCGGGCTGCCCGATCCGAAGGCGAGTCCCGCCTCAATCCTCTGGTGCCCTTTTTGTCAGACACCGAATCGCAGGGATCGTCCCGGACGGAAGACCGGACGACGGAGAGCGACGTTGACCGAGGGACCTCGGGTGACGAGTCGGAAAACACCTCCGGCCGCTCGTCTCGTGGTACAGCGAGACGAAGAGCTTTGCGACAGCGGGTCACTGATTCGGGGGCGACAGCGACTGAGGATCGCGTCTCGGCCCAGGATCATCGGCGAATGTCGACCCGGAAGTCTGAGTCGAAGATTGATGAGGTCATGATTCAGATGGCGGCAACCGGAATCGTTGACTGATTTCGGTAGTTCCCCCCAATGGGGGCGAATGACAATGCGAGTGTCCGCTCTCCCCTGTACTCGGGGGAGAGGGCCAGGGTGAGGGGGCAACGCCGTTAAGGATGTTTCACGCGGGACACGTCTGCCCCACCTCTCATCCGGGTGCCGGCCACCTCACCCTCACCTCACCTCCCCTCCCTCCCACAATGCAGGCGAAGGACAATGCTGCAGATCGGCCCCTCACACAGGATCCGTGAGGGCGCTCTCGGTTCTAGCGCGCATTGACGGGATCAACGTCGATTGCCATTTCGACGTTTTCCGGCAGGGTCAGGGTTTTTTCGACCTGCAGCCACAGCTGCCGGACCAGTTCCGGAGTGCGGCCGCAGATCTGCAGGTGAAAGCGCCACAGACCGCGGAGTCGCGTGACGGGAGCCGGAGCGGCTCCGAGGACACGCAGTGGTTCCGTCTCCGGCGCAGCGGCTTTGAGTGTGGCGAGGGCTGAGCGCAGCTTGTCAGCGACCGCCTCGGCGACATCCTGAACCTGCCGTTCGTCTGGTCCGCGAAAGATAACGCGGGCGGCGCAGGTGAAGGGAGGAGCCTGCAGATCGTAGCGTTCCGCCAGTTCATGTTGTGCGAAGCCGACGAAGTCATGTTTCGAGGCGAAGAGGACTGCCGGATCCTGTGGGCAGGTAGTCTGCACCAGAACTCGTCCGCCCCGCTCACTGCGGCCGGTTCTTCCGGCGACCTGGGCGATCAGCTGAAACGTGCGTTCGGCAGCCCGCATGTCGGGTTGTCGCAGCATGGTGTCGGCATCGATAACGCCGACGAGCGTCACGTTGGGAAAGTCCAGTCCCTTGGCGATCATCTGTGTGCCGAGCAGAATCTGGACTTCACCACGACGAAATTTCTCCAGAGCCTCATCATGGCTGCCAGGCTTTTTCATGGAGTCGCTGTCCATCCGCAGGACAGTGGCAGCGGGAAACAGACCGCTCACTTCTTCGTCGAGTTTCTGCGTACCGATGCCCAGAAAGCGGATCGTCGGGCTTTCGCAGGCCGGGCACTTGTCGGGTGGAAGTGTGGCGTATTCGCAGCTGTGGCAGACGACTTGTGCGCGGTCGCGATGCCACGTCAGCGTCACGTCGCAATTGGGGCATTTGACACCGGTGCCGCAGCTGCGACACCAGACAGTCGGCGAGTACCCGCGGAGATTCAGGAACAGAATCACCTGACCCTGCTCCCGCAGCGCGCGGGTGATTGCCTGAAACAGGGCTCGACCGATCGCCGCGCCTTTGCGGATCTGAGCATCTTCGCGGGTGTCCACGATGACGACCGGCGGGAGCGGACGACGCGCCACGCGATCGGGCATGGACAGCAGGATGTCCTGGCCTCGCTGAGCGCGCAGCCAGGACTCCAGGGTCGGAGTCGCGGACCCCAGGATCAACGGGATTTTTTCCTGAGCACAGCGAAATCTGGCAACCTCCCGGGCATGGTCCCGCGGTGTGGTGTCCTGTTTGAACGATGGTTCGTGCTCTTCGTCGATAATAATCACACCAAGGTGTGGTGTGGGAGCAAACACGGCACTTCGTGCCCCGACGACGACCTGGATGCCTCCCTGGGAAATCTGCTCCCACTGCCAGTGACGCTCGGCATCCGTCATGTGGCTGTGCAGCACCGCCACTGATGAGAACCGACTCCGAAAACGGCGAATCGTCTGTGGCGTCAGACTGATCTCGGGCACCAGCACGATCGCCTGACGCCCATAGCTGACGACTTCACGGATCGCACGGATGTAGACTTCCGTCTTGCCGCTGCCTGTGGCGCCATGGAGCAGCAGCGTGCTGTGGCTGCCGGACCGCAGCGACGTCAGGATTCCACTCAGTGCCGCCTGCTGCTGTTCGTTCAATGCCAGGTCGGGTTCGTCTGCGGCTCCGGCAGCCCGCAGGCCGTCGATTTCTGATCGCACCCGCAGCATTCGAATCAGACCTTTCTTGCGCAGACCGGCCAGTGGTGACGGACCACAACCGGCCTGTTCACAGAGTTCCGAAGTCGCCACCGGGACGCCGGCCTCCCGCAGCAGGTCGACGATCAGCTGCTGCTGACGCGATAGTTGCCGTGTGTCCGGCCGGTCGATGGCACCCGGGACCAGCTCGCAAACCGGAACCAGTCGAGTACCGCTCTTTTTGCGAACACCAGCCGGAATCACGGTTTCCAGCACCTGTCCCCAGCCACAGATGTACCGCTCACCAATCCAGCGAGTCAGTTCCAGCATCCGGTCATCCAGCAGCGGATCGCGATCCAGTACGGCCAGCAGCGGCTTCAGACGGACCTCGGATGGTCCTGCCGAGTGGACTCCGACACAGTAGCCGACGACCTCCCGATTGGACCGGCCCAGCGGAGCGCGGACACGCTGTCCCGGCCGCAGCATTCCCCGGAGTGGCTCGGGAATCAGATACGCATACGGTTTCTCGAGCGGCAGGTTAAACACGACGTCGGCGACCAGTCTGTCGTCCAGTGCGGCCTGCTCCCATTCCGGGATGTCTGCGAAACCAAAGAGGTTTTGCTGGTTCACAGGAGTTCCGTCAGAAAGCAGTGAACAGGGGTGGTTTCAGAGGAAACACTGCGCAACGTCGCAGGGCAGCGCCACATTGTAATCCAGGACGTTGCCAATGTACGATCCGTCAGCATGTTCGGCGGATGGGGCCGGGTTGGTAAATCAGATGCCGGATGATCAGCCTGCCGGGAGAAACGCATGTTCTATGCCACCCTTTCAGAGACTCCGGTCGGGCCGCTGCTGCTGGCTGCCGACGACTGCGGGCTCCGTTTCATCCGATTTTCCGGTGCCGGAAACGGCCAGCCATCCGAGGCTGAGCCTGATCCGGATTGGCAGTACAGCGAACGTCGGCTGAAAGAATCGCTGAGTCAGCTGAAGGCCTACTTTCGAAAGCAGCTGACCCGATTCGATCTGCCGCTGGCCGCCATGGGAACCGAATTTCAGCAACGTGTGTGGCGAGCCCTGTGCGAAGTCCCGTATGGCCAGACGGCCAGTTATGGGGAGATTGCTCAGGCAGTGGGACAGCCCACGGCGTCTCGAGCCGTGGGAATGGCCAACGGTCGCAATCCGATCGCGATCGTGGTGCCGTGTCACCGGATTATCGGATCGACGGGGCGGCTGGTGGGATACGGGGGCGGACTGGCTCGCAAGACGACGCTGCTGGAACTGGAGCGGCGTAACGACTGAGCGAACCGCTGCCGCCGGGCCGAATTCAGGCATCGCGCCAGTCGAAAATCACACCCAGCATGGATTTTTCCCGATGGTACGCCATCTCGTAGGCTTCCACGATCCGGCTGTAGTGGAATCGATGCGTGACCAGACGCTTCGGTTCCAGCCTTCCATTTTCCATCAGCGACAGAATGTGTGCGGCTTCGCGATCGGCGGCGTACCGATTCTGCATTCGCAGCGGATCTGCCGTGCCATCCGGGTAGAGATAGCCGGATGGTCCACTGACGGCAACCAGTGAAATGCCCTTGATATAGAACAGGTCCATCGAAAGTGGGTTGAAATCCAGTGCCGCTTCGCCCCGTCCGAGGAGGCCGACAATGGCGACTCGGCCGTTTGGCCGGACGATTTCGAGCGCGGTGCGATAGGCGGGCCACGGGTTGGCTGTGAGAATCACCAGGTCGATTCCCTGACCGTCTGTGAACGCCGCGAGTTTTTCCGCCAGGTCAGGATCGCCGGAGAGATAACCGGCGTGGGCGCCCATTCGCTCTGCCATCTCCAGTCGTACCGGACTGTTGGCAAGCGCGACGACGCGTGCACCGAACAGAGGCCCCACGGCAGCCGCACCCAGCCCCAGAACGCCCAGCCCCACCACCGCCACGTTCTCGCCGGGGCGAAACTGGGCTTTATGGTAGCAGTGCGCACTGAGAGCATAGAGGTGTGCATAAACGGCGTCTTCGTCAGCGACGCCTTCCGGAACACGCACGATGCTGGCGTACTGGCTGACAATTGATTCCGACTGATGCGGCTCGCGCGTCACCACCCGGTCACCCGGTCGAAAGCGGGTTACGTTGCGGCCCACGGCTTCGACGACGCCCAGATTGCTGTCCCCCACCCAGCGCGGATAATCGGGCGCTCCCGGTACTCGCTCCGCACCTTCATAATTCCCACGGTCGGTTCCGATCTTCAGGGCGGTAATCCGAGTGCGGATATGCAGATCATCCGGCCCCGGACTGCCAGGTTGCAGCGTCTGTTCCTCAATCCGCAGATCACGCGGTCCCCGGAGCATGGCGATCTTCATCGTGGTGTCATTCCCCTACGAGAAATTCGATGTCTTCGCGACTGACGGTAAACAGATCCAGATCCTTGCGTACGACACCCAGAGTGACCAGGCACTCGGTAAACAGCTCCCGCGTCCGCAGTTCCAGTGCCTGGGAATCCAGCGTCGTCATGACTTTCAGAATTCCGCGTCCCTTCCGAACATGCGTCCGTTCGTCGGAACGGATGAAATCGGCGATGTGGTGCAGCAGCGTGTCGTGGCGGTCGGCGGCCGTGTCGATCAGGTGATTGATCGTTTTGAGCACTCCGACTTCGCCGAAGAGGTTAATTTCGGCCATGGCAAAGGCCGGGTCCATCGGCCCGCGACACGTTGACCCTGTCAGGCGATTGCGGAGTTCGAACGGATCGTAGCCGCAGGCCTGCAGAGCCCGGTGTCCCGTCTCGGTGTGACGTGCTTCGTCCCAGGTAATTCGAGCCAGATCGTACTCGGCCTGAAAATCGCGAAACCGAATGTCCCACAGGAACGTGCCGAATGCTTCAATCGCATCGACTTCGTCCCGCTGAGTGCGGATGAAGCGCAGCCGCAGACTCTCGTAGGAATCCGGCGGAAATCGCTGCTCACCGTCGGCGACGTCATAGTCTCCGGTATTGCAGAAGGTGTCAAAACGCGCGTCGCGCTGCGGGACGGTACCACGTTCAAACGGCTGCTGCACACAGCGCAGGGGGCTCGGTGCTGTCTCCGCCGCATCACTGCCTGTCACTCCGCCGATGGAACCCAGCAGCTGCCGGAGATGCCAGCGCCACGCTGCCAGTTCCGGCTCAGGAATTCCCCCATCCACGTAGGCCGCGATGGCATGGTCCGACCATTCCAGCATGGGCTGATAGTCTCCCAGAATCCGTCGGAGGCAGCGGATCGTGGGGGCATCGGTCACGGCGTCCGTATCGTCGATATGGTGGCTGTAGGCCGTGGCGAGGGCCTTGCCGACGACCTGATGGACACCGACCAGCAGTTCCGGTGCTGAGCCCGCGCTCAGCATCTCCTCAATCAGCAGATCGATTCCAGGGTCGCGGAACGCGTCGATTTCCTTCAGCCGCATTTCCTGTTCCGTCAGTCGTTCTCGCAGCAGCCGGGCAGCATCCGCGTGATAGAAGATATGCCTGCCCAGTTCGAGTTTCACTTCGAATTCGGGGACTGACAGCGTCCAGGCGCCCAGCGCCTGCATCAGCCGCCGTTCGAAATAGAAATATCGCAGCAGGCGACGCGAATTCTCGGCCACGGTGAACTTGCCGCCCAGCTGACGTCCATCCCGCGGAAACCGAAAGCTGAAGCTGCGGCGACGCTCTTCCGCGGCCGACCTCTGGTGCGAGAATGAGACCACAGGTATCGCCGAACCCGGTTCTGTAACGATTGTGCCGGAAGGACTCCGGGAAGTTGTTGTCATCTTCAAGTCTCCAGACTGTGAGTGTTGTCCGAGTGCTCCGAAAATTCGTCCACGACAATTGTGCGACCGTTTTCTCCGGATGAGATTCCAAAGACCAGGTATTCTGCGACTTCGCTGCCCTCATTCCGCATCTGGTGAATTTCACCCGGAGGTACCAGGACCGTGTCGCCGGGCTGCATCATCACGAACTGGTCACCACCACGCATCCGTACGTGACCCTTGACCAGCACAAAGGCTTCCTGCATGTCTTCATGATAGTGAGGTCGGAACGACGCGCCGACGGGCAGCCGAGCCCAGTTCAGCATGCGGACCTGACCGAACTGGAACATCGCATCCCCCGCAATCACGCGTTTCAGCACACCCGGTGCGGACGGGTTTTCGTGGGATGCCGGGACAAATTCCGAATCATCTGCAGCGACAAAGTGCATTGAGCGAATCCGCGCGGTCAGCGATTGAACAGAAACGCCGGACTGTTGATCAGCGCCCACATCAGATCTTCGCCCGCTTCAGTCAATGACGGAACACTGGCGAAAAACTCCCGCGCCCGCTGCAGTTCCTCATCCGAGGGATGTCGGCACAGCGTCGACAGGTAGACCGTGTCGATCAGCTGTTCGGCGGATGCCCCCGACCGCACCGCCACAGCGATCACTCCATCCGGATGAATGATGGCATCGCTGATGGTGGGGCCGTTGATCATGTTCAGCGTCTGTCCCAGACTGACATCGCTGCTGCGTTCGCACTCACAGGGAGATTCACGGGGCGGACGCCCGAACATGTCGAGGAATGCAACTTCCACCTGCGGGTCGGGCAGCTGAGCGGCACGAAATCCGGCCGGAACGCCGGGGAGCGCACGCGGTGCTCCGGTCGCCTGAAAAATCGCGTCATACAGCTGTTCTGCGGTCAGGCGGCGGGGCTGTGCATGCGAAAAGTTCGTCCGGTCATCCTCGTTCCAGACATTGGCCGCCAGACTCCGCTGATACGTGGCCGAAGCACAGATCAGGCGAATCAGCCGTTTCAGATCGTAACCATGCTGAATGAAATCCTGTGTCAGCGCGTCCAGCAGCTCGGGATTCGAAGCAGGATTGCTGGCACGGATATCATCCACGGGATCCATAATGCCGCGACCGAAGAAATAACTCCAGTACCGATTAACGGCGCTGCGGGCGAAGTAGGGATTCTGGTCCGATGTGAGCCACTGCGCGAGCTGCACTCGTCGACTGGCCGACTGTTCAATCGTGCCACTGTGCGTGAACGGAAATCCGGGTGACACTGACTGATTGGTGCTGGG
>SYLK01000902.1 GCA_005809115.1 Planctomyces sp.
ATCGACATCAATCAGCACGACGCCCACCGAATGCCGAAATCGCTCGGCGCGGGAAAATTCCGTTCGCAGACTGTCATCGAACGCTGCGCGATTCGGCAGCAGGGTCAGTGAGTCAATTCTCGCCTGTCTCACGGTCTGCTCGATCGAACGCCAGCTCACCAGCAGGTCATCATCCGTCAGAATGCCCAGCAGTCTGCCGTGGCAGGCCACCGTGGTACAGGACATCACGTCCGGAACCGTCGGTGTGGCGAGTGCCGGAGACAGCTCGTGCGGAATCTGCAGCCGCCCCGCCAGCAGTGCCTCGACCGGAGTATCACGCCAGCGGCGACGTTCCGATGGATTCGGCGATTCGACCCGACGGCGAACCTCAGCAAAGTCGACAACTCCGATCGGATCGCCGGCTTCATCCATGGCCAGCAGCAGGCCGCGGTAATCCGCCGCAATCTGCTGGACCAGATCGGACAGTAACGTGCTGGCCTCCACTCGGCACACGCGCCCCGTCGCGGATGCTGCGGCAACAAGCTGAGCGTCCTGACAGATCATAACTCCTGCCTTCCTGAAAAAACGACGGTGACGGCAGTCCACTGACAGCCGCTTCAGAGATTTTCGGCCGTCTGCCAGCGGAGCGGGCGGCGTCCCCCGCGTGAACCGCCCGGCTGCGGAGGCAGCTGATCTGCCAGCCGTTCCGGGACGCGGTATCCGGTGAGCTGCTGGATCACCGCGTCCCGGGCCGGGAAGCGGTAATTGCAGCTCAGACAATGACCAATCAGCTGCAGCTCACTCGACACCATGCCACAGTCGGCACAGACGAATCCTCCTCCGGATACCTCGAAGTCGGCGCCGGCCACCAGGCCTCCTGCGCGGCACTTCGGGCAGCGGAGTTCAGACCCGTGCCGGAAATCTGACTCGCGTCCGACATGTGCGCAGGCGTAGTGATGAATCAGCGTCTCCTGCTCGCACCACGCACTGCCGCAGCCGGGACACCCCATCCGAAACGTCGGCAGCCCGCCACACACAGGGCACGTCATAATTCGGTCGAGCTGTACCCGCGTGACGCCGTTTTCCTGATGCTCATCACCCGTCAGCTGCGGTTCGGCCTGATGCACAAACCTCCGGATCAGCGGATCAAATACTGGCGCAATCAGGGTTGCTCCGGACAACGGACCTGTGGGCAGAGATCCTGCTGCCGGAGCTGCCGTCACCCCGTGCATCGCGTCGACACGCCGCCCGCCTTTCATCGGACTCAGATTCGCCTTGATCCTCAGCTCACGGGCTTCGAAAGGTTCCAGCAGCACATCCGTGGCCCCGGCCCGCAGCGCTTCGGCCGCTTCCACCAGCTGATCCTCCAGGACGATGACGAGAATCATCGTCTCCTGCAGCGTCTGATCGCTGCGAATCCGGCGGCACAGTTCGCAGGCATCGATTTCTGGACCGCGAAACCTCACCAGGACCAGTGAGAGTGCCGGGTCAGTTCGCAGCTGCCGGCAGGCTGCCTCGGTGCTCCGCACCGTCTGACAGCTGGTCCCGGCCTGAGTCAGGATGGTATCGATGTGGGCGATCGTCGCCGGGTTGTGGTCGACCACAATGGCAGTGGCCGATGTCGTGATGGGTGCCATGGAAGAAATCCCGTTTTTCTGGTCAGGCCGATCTATTCAGCCTGAGTCGTGTGCAGCCGCAGAGTCATCCGACACTGGATGAACACCAGTCCCGCCACTGGTCGATGATTTTCAGCTGCGTTCGGCAAACCAGGGCAGCCTGGCCACTGCGCCGATCGTCAGATTTCGGCCACCGGCGAATTTTCCCGTGGGACGCAGCCGCACGGGCAGGAGCCGCACGTCGGCACGATAGAAGATTTCCAGATGAGTCGGGGGCGCGCGGTGCTCCAGACCGATCGCCGTCACCACACACGGCACCGGCTCATCGACCGGTTCAATCATGACCGACAGCCTGTCACCGATCCGGTAGTGGCTGGTCATGCTCTGCGGCAGATAGATTTCGATTTCGGCCGATGACTCCTCGACCACCGTGAACAGCGCCTCCTGCGGCCGGACGCATTCACCCGCGGGTCTGTGTCGCCGGAGAACAACGCCGTTCACGGGTGCCCGCACTTCGCCCTGACTGATCCATTCCCGCATGCGACCGATCTCGTTCATGATCATCTCGGACTTCGCCACCAGGGGCTGAATCTGCTCAGCACCCGGCCGCGAAACCTGGATCACCTGCTCGGCTCGTTCCCGCAGCGCCACCACGGCACGCTCCAGGCCGGCCAGTTTTTCCTGCTGGCCGTGTTCCCGAAACTGCTGACTTCGCAGCTCGGAATCCGCTGCAGCATGGCGGTCGCTCAGCATCTGTGTTCTGGCCAGCTGGTCACGCAGGGCCGCCAGGCTCTGGGACTCGTCCTGCAGGCGGCCGTCTGCCTCCAGATATTCGGCGATGGATCGAGTCATCTCGGTTTCTTCCACGCGTGACTGCCACTGCAGGCGGGCGATTTCGGCATGCAGAGCGGCATCGGCCACGCGCAATTCGTCCTCCAGTCGAGCCAGCTTCTGCTCACTCTCCAGATCGGTCACTCTGGCCAGGGTGGCATCCTGTCGCACAATGTCGCCCTCGCAGACATGCACCGACTGCAGGACGCCGGCGACTGGAACCCCCACGTCGATCGTGCGCC
>SYLK01000074.1 GCA_005809115.1 Planctomyces sp.
AAATGATCTCCGGAAAGAGTTCCGGCGTCTCCCTCACGGACTGCGTCAACCACTCACGAAACAGCTGCGGCTGATCCACAATTCTGTGGTACTCGACTTCCCCAATCGGCAGACAGATGGTACGACTCATCCGGTGCGGCCCGTCGGCCAATCCTGCGGCCATGATTTCCCTCCTTGTGTTGCAACAAGGCGAAACATGGCCGCTCTTTAGATTTCTGTCACCACCAATCCTGGAAATTCAGCGAAATCCAGCAGAATTGTGCCCCCCATAATCCGTGACGGTCAGGATTTCTTGTTGAGACCGCTGAACACCACCATGTTGTCGGCGTTCGCACCGCCGCCGTGGAAAGCCAGGACCACCGGCGTCGGCTTTCTTGAGTCGTACTCATTCTTCTCGGTGATGCCTCGGCGACGAGCGACGATCCGGCGAACGCAAAGGGCAAGAGATTCGGAGCAGGCCATGTTTCAATTCTCCTGCGGGCGGCTGTTTTCCACAGCCGACATACCAGTCACGATGTCTCGGACATACTCCGAGGCGGTGAGTTGTTTTTCAACGAGGGGTGTTTGCGGCATGGTGTCTCCTGTGGGTTCACTTTTGTTGGGGCGGGGCCGACTGATAGTGTCCCTTCCCCCAAACCCGCTGATTGAAGTTCGCAGAGGCTCCACGGGGGATCGTGATCGTCATCCAGTGATCGCCAGCGAGAATCCGTGCGATCAACATAATTTGGCCGACATGGTACGCACAGTGGGCCAGTGAGCGTTGAATTGCGAGCGGGACCGAATGCGGCTCTCCACGAATGGTAACGGTCTTCGCTGAATCGTCAGGAGAGAGTGACGACAGAGAATCGAACATCCTCTGCCAACCGGAATCCCATGAGGCGATCAGTTCGCTCCGTGTACCCAGGGTGTCCACAAACTCATCGTCACGGTTTCGCCAGGGCTTCTCTCCATCTGTGGTGAGGAAGTCCGTCCAGCGAGACTGCAGGTTGCCTGAAACATGCTTCATGATGACGGCGATGCTGTTTGTGTTGGGATCGAGGGCGACATGCAGCTTGTCATCCGAAAGCTGGGCAATGGCTTTGTCCGCCCAGCCTTTGTTCGACCGGAACGAAGCGATTGCTCCGTCGAGCATGGCCCTGCACACATCATTCTTCTCGGTCGTCATGCAGCACCTTTGTCTGATTCGCACGCTCTCAACATCTTCTCCAACGCTTCAAGGTCAGCCAATCGGTGATCCATGCCGACCTCGATCAACATTGCCCCTGAATTTCGAGCCAATTCTTCGCTGTCAGCACAGGGGTTCACGTCATCGGCCCTGCTGTGCAGAATCACTGTATCCGGCCTCACAGTCCTGGCTGCTCCCCAGTTTTTCCATGCTGGGCAGAGCAGAACGAGCTTTACATCGCCGCTGTTGATGTTCATGGCGAACCTCTTTTGGTGAGAAGCCCCGCGATAGCAAACTCCAACATCTCCATGTTTGCCAAACCTGACCGCAGCGATTCCGAGATGCCAGATTCGCCCCAAAAGGCTCAGGCCAACTGCCCGCAGATCGCCCCTGTAGTGTCGGCGTCGTCGCCCAGATTGACGGCCTTCAACACAGCGTCCTCAAACGACTCGGCATCGTGGAAGGCCCACAACGATGCCTCCAGACTTTTGACCACCCAGCCCGATCCTTGAATTGCCGGTGGCTGCTTCTGGCGAAAACTCCCCAGGGCGATTTCCTGAATCAAGGGATGAAGCGGCTTGATGTC
Organism: Planctomyces sp.; assembly: GCA_005809115.1. Taxonomy (GTDB): domain Bacteria; phylum Planctomycetota; class Planctomycetia; order Planctomycetales; family Planctomycetaceae; genus F1-80-MAGs062. Next base: position 1,752 of record SYLK01000074.1, read on the forward strand.
GTTGAGTTGCTGCAACGGTTTCCAGTCCGGGGAGAGCGCCTCAGTACGATCTTCGCCGTGAATCAGAGCGGCGAGAATGGTCGCCAGATATCGGCAGGCTGAAACACATTGCTGGCTGGCGTGCGTCGGGATGCTGGATTCTTCAGCCAGTCTGGAAAGCTCATCGAGCTGGCTGGAGCAGAGATGGCCGAAACGCATCGGTACTGGGGCCAGTCGCATGATTGAGCCATTGCCGCTGGCCCTGTCCGACCGGTCGCCCGAGGTGAGTGCATCTTTCCTGGTGACGTAGTCGCCCAACGCACTTCTTGTCGTGATGCCGATGTCGAAACATCGTCCGTTCACGGAATACTTGCCGGTCTTCCACCACTCGACGCAACGGTCAGCCTGGTCATTCAAGTCCCAGCCTGTCGTGGCGATGCTGTCAGCCAGGGCCAGAGCCATGCTGGTGTCGTCAGTCCATTCCCCGGCGTCCAGACCATGCGGCCCACCGCCTCTGTAGCCGGTGACTGGGGTGAAGCTGCCCGGACTGTGGAACTCCACTGCAGCCCCCAGTGCATCGCCCACGGCCAATCCGATCAGGGTTCCCCTGCAACGATCATACATTTTTCTCTCTCGCCCGCCATCCACATGGCCTTCAACAACTCCTGATCTGCCAAACGATGAAATGAATACCGGCCGTGCAGGAAGCCCATTGTCATTGCACGTTTCCGACTGGCAATGGTTCCATCTGCCAGGAATTTATAGCAGGTTCACCGCTCTCGTCACAATTGCCGGGAGTTGGGTTTCATCGACGTGGGCTTAGAAAGTCAATGGGTTGTCGGCATGGTGGAAATGCGTGGCATAGGCGTTGATTTCTCACATTTCCTCCATGTCTGCCTGAAACTGCCCGGGGACCGACGCAGGTTCGGCATTCTCGATGTCTGAAAGCACCTGACCAGGCATCTTCGAACCAGGACTTCTGCCGGGGCACTGGAGCTTGATCCAGCATTCCACGAATGGACGCACGGTCCTGGCGATGTCAAAGGCTATCTGGAGCATCGCGCTGATCGGGCAGGTTCTGGTGCCGCTGGTGTTGCTCTGGGAACCGTCGCCTCAGGTCGTCCCCCTGCTCGCCTTATGGCAGGGGATCACCGGCGCGGTGATGTGGATCGTCGGCATCTCGCTGATTCAAATGGTGCCCTCTGCGAAAAAAGGGCTGGCCAACGGACTGATGATGGGGGCGTCAGGTTTGGGCAGCGTCTTCGGACCCTCGACAGGCCGGTTCCTGCTGTATCGCGAAGAGCTGTGGGAGTTGGGGAGCATTGGAAAATGGGGGCCGTTTTTTTCCCGGCTCCTCAGTTTCAGCCAGTTCGTCTCCACGCGCGAGGTTCCCGATTTTCAAGTCATTTTTCTGATGCTGTCGGCGAGCACGCTGTTTTGCAGAATTCTCATCGGCGGCTGGGGCCAGCATCCGGGGCGCTTTGAGCACGATCCCGTGCCCGGTTGGGGCAAGACCCTCAACGACATGGGCCGGCTGGTCCGCATCAGCCGGTTCTGGGCGCTTGTGATCACGTTGTGCCGGCTGGGCGGGCCGGTGTTTCAGGCGTCGAATCAGTTTCTGCCTGACCGCGCAGAAGATCTGGGGCCAGCAGCGGCTCGCAGGACTCCGGCTGGATCTGGTTGACGCTGCTGAAGAGGTTGATGTGGCTGCCGGGCGGTGCCGCTGTCGGGTTCCTGGCGGGTCGCCGTGCGCCGGGGATTGCCGCGGTGCTGATGTTTGGAACATTTTCGGTGATGGCTTTGGGAATCGGCTTCAGTCAGGTCGCGTGGCAATTGTTCGCCAGTGTGGCCGTGTTTGAATTCGTACGGCAGTTCATGCGCTGGTCCGACGCTGGCTATTTGTCGGAGCATATGCCGTCCGAATTGCGATCGACGGCGATCGGCTGTTCGATTACGTTTTCGGGACTGGGCAGCACCATCTTCGGCTGGCTGGCGGCTGCGGAAGAAATTCGCAGCGCAACCGGTCCCGGGTGCGATCTCATGATCGATTGCGGCAGCATGGTCTCCGTGCAGTCCGCGCATCGGCTGATCGACGTATTGCGTTCCGTAAGGATGCTGTTCGTGGAAGAACCGACCAGCATGGACACGCCGCAGCGACTGATCGAACTGCGGAAGGCATTTCCCGACATCCGCACTGGCGGCGAACGGTCACGCCGCGGTGTGCCTGCCGACATTCCTGATCCTGGAGCACTGCCGGCACCGTCGCCGGATTTGTCTGCCGAACTCTGCGCCCCCGGATTTCTCGGGCGATGTCTTCAGGTAATGGAAATCGAGGCGGTCGCCACTGATTGTGATAAGCACCGGCCAAAAAATCAGTTGAACAAACTCATGAAAACTTCGGCCGCATGCATCCTGCGCCTCGAATTCGGATTCGCTGGATCAGTTCATCAGCTGGCCGATGATTTCATGCAGCAATCTTACGGATAAAACGAAACATTCAGGTCCAGCCGC
>SYLK01000903.1 GCA_005809115.1 Planctomyces sp.
CTCCGCTGTCATTGTCCAGACCGTCGACACTGAGCGCCAGGATATCCAGACCGGCCTGCCTCAGATCCGACTCGCGTGCGCCGAACTCTGTCAGTTCCTCGCGACACGGCGCACACCATGATGCCCAGAGGCTGATCAGAAAAGGCTGACCACTGTCGAGCGGGATCGGGCGCGCCGTTCCGTCCGAGTCAAGATAATCAGCGCCCAGCATCGGGAGCGGCATCCGCAGAAAGATCCGGGCCGAAGAATCTTCCGGGGGCAATGTCTGATCTGCAGTCGACAGGCTGACGGATGCGGGCGCCTCAACCGGCTGGACCTGGCCGGTGCCCTGCTGCAGCAGATACCTTCGGTCGAGTTCCGTAACTCGATATTCTTCGACGTCATCGGGCGACCAGCGAACGACAATTTTCTGTACTGCGGCAGCATCTCCGAGACCAAAATGGAGCCATTTGCCGGACTGCGACAGAAATGCTTCACCGGCGCGAAGCGTGCGAATCAGCGTCCGGTCCGGGCACACAACTTCGACACGGGCGCCGATGCCGTCACGATTGGTGTCTGTGCCGTTGCCCCGCAGCCCGATCGAAACGTAATGGTGCAGCCGGGGTGCTGTATTTCGCAGGAATCGCAGGCGCGGCGCAGTGCGATTCAGGACCCACAGATCCAGCATCCCGTCAGCGTCCCAGTCGACGACGGAGACGGCCCGGGCATCGTCGGGAAAGTCGAAGCCTGAAACTGCTGAAATGTTGGCAAAACGCGGCTGCCCCGTATTCAGGAAGCAGCAGTTTCGCTCCCGCCCGCTGAAGGATCGGCCGCTGAGCATCATGGCGTTCAGCTCGCGCCCCGGGTGCCCACGTTCCCGCGGCCGTCCTGACTCGGCATCATCAATCGATTGCGACACGACCTGCCGCCAGAAGAAGCTTCACAAATCTCCGGTATCTTCCGTTGTGATGTAGCCATTGGCCACGATCAGATCGTCTCGGCTGTCATTATTCACATCGACGAAGCTGGAACTCCATGCCCAGCGGCCCATCGTCACGGCCGCGTCACTGCTGACATCGTCAAAGACGCCGGTTCCCTGATTGCGGAGCAGGGTATTGCCCCGGGCGAATCGCTGCAGGCGTGTTCTGACCTCGCCACTCGAACCCGGTTTGAACTGCGACTGAAACGTAATTCGGTTGCCGGCCGACGAAAACATGTTGCCCACGTAGCAGTCCATCCAGCCGTCCTGATCATAGTCGCCCCAGCTCACCGACATTCCGGAGGCACTGTCCTCGGCACCCGCCAGACCTGCGACGTCGACGAAAAACGGAAGCCCCTGCTCCGTGCGGTCGTTACGAAAGAGGTTGTTCCGCCCATAGTCGTTCGCCACATACAGATCCTGGTCGCCGTCATTGTCAAAATCTTCCCATGCAGCCGCCAGGCTGTAGCGACGATTATTCACGTCCAGTCCCACGTCGCGGGTGACATCCAGAAACCGGAAATCACCGTCATTGCGGAACAGCGAATTTCCGCCGCCATTGTTGGCATCGTGGTACACAAAGTCCGCCCCGGCCGCAGCCAGTCCTTCTCCGGTTCCATGCGCCGTGCGATCATTCGCGTAATTCACACAGATGTAAACGTCCACATCACCGTCCAGATCGTAGTCAGCCGCCGCCAGAGACATGGTGTCGTCACCGGTCGCAACCGTCTCCCGCAGAGTGAAATGTCCAGCTCCGTCATTCGACAGAAACAGCAGACTTCCGATCAGAGACGCCACCAGGTCCTGGTCTCCGTCGTTGTCCAGGTCAAGCAGCAATGCGCTCCGAGTTGCCTCCAGCCAGTCCACGGCCGCTGCGGCGGAAACGTCCGAGGCCGTTCCGTCAGGATTGCGCAGGAACAGTTTGTTGGGAAGTCCCGTTTCCTGACACACAAACAGATCATCCAGTCCGTCACCGTTAACGTCCCCCGCCGCCAGCCCCGCCGCCCCCAGCAGCGGAAAGTACTGCACGTCCTGCATCCGCTCGAGCCAGTGATTCAGTCCTCGCAGCATCTGTTCCGAGTAGCTGGGATTCCCGCTCAGCACTGCCGCTGTGGCGTCTCGAAACAGAACATCTGACGGCAGATCAGCCCGGATCTCCTCGAAGTCATCCAGTTCAAGTCGCTGCAGCAGGGGTGCCGATTCGGCGGCGTCTGCATTCCATACCCACCACGCTGACCAGACGGCGTGCTGCTCCAGCATGCCGTCCGAAACGAGTCCCGACGCAGCGACATACTGCCGGGTTCGGACTTTCGCTCCCTCCCGTTCCACACCGACGATCTTGAAATGAATCCGCGCCTGTTGTGCGCCCTCGAATCGGCGAGACAATCCCTGCACCAGACGTTCGAATTCGGACCGGCCTGCCACTGCAGTCGAACGTGTCGTGGCGATATCGGGATCGGCGGTATGCGCCACGCGGGCCGCCCCGGTCACGTTGCGCAGGACCTGCAACTGCTGATCCTGATACACGGTTTCGACCGTCGGCAAGTGGATGCCGAACTGCTCAAAGTCCTCAGCAACCACTTCCCGAAGCTGATCCGTGTTCATACTCGTCGGGCTGAGGATCCATTTTCCGACCAGACCCAGCTGATGCCTGGCGGCCTCGTGAAACACTTCGGTGTCCCAGCCATCCTGTTGAGGATCGTCAATCTGTTCCCAGTCCGGTGCGGATCGGAGCGGCAGCTGACCGGTGGCAGCAAGCGGCTGCTCGTCGGTGTCCTGCGCCTGTTCCGCGACGGGTCTGTCGCCAGGCACCACCGCTCCACGGAACAGCTGCCCGCTGAAAAAAGACCAGCAGGCCACTCCGGCGAGTATCAGGGGCAGTCCGGCGATGATCAGAAGTCGCCGGAGCGGCGATCGACGGCGACCGGAATCAGATGTCAGGGAGTCCCTCTGGCTTTGGCTGTCAGTCACGCCTGTATCTCCGCTACAATTCAATCAGTGCAGTCCAGGAAAAGAGCATCGCAGTTCTGCAGGGTGTTCGCAAGACCGATTGTGATTTTCTGCTGCGACTGCAGCGGGGCAGCGGCGCCTGAAATCACGCCTGGGAAAACTGCCGGTGTGGCTGAACCGGCGGCGACTGTCCCTGCAGGATGCTGCGGTCTGCGTTCAGCTGCCAGCGTTTGGCTGCCGGCCGATGCTATTCAGCCATTGGCCCATCACCCAGCAGCTCATCCGTCTCCGGCAGCCGGATGTCCTCGACGCCGCTTTCCCACAACACCACGCGTTCCCGAAGCGCAGGCGGGAGGGCACGCTGCAGCCGGCGACGTGCCTCGGATTCGTGTGTACGCGTGCTGAGATGCGACAGAATGATCAGTTCGTTGCAGAATCGCTCCGCACGCTGCAGGATATCATCGAGATGCATGTGACCGAACTTGTGGATCCGGTCGCGGCGATGATCGGGTCGGAAAAACGTCATCTCCGTCATCAGCACCTGGGCCTGGTAGACATCGGGATGAGCATCCAGTCCCGCCGGTGCCGTATCGCCCGTGTAGCACACCAGGGGTGTGAGAGTGTCATTGGTGACCTCAGTGCCGCTCAGTCTGAGGTCACGGATCTGATCACCGGTCAGCCCGGTCAGCTCGGGCTTCAGTTTGCGGCGATAGTCATACACGATGTACCCCACCGAGGCCACTGTATGTTTTGTGCGAAAGGCACGCACCTTATGTTCGCGGGTCAGGTCGATCAGGTCTCCGTCCCTGACACCGATCAGCTGGCAGTTCATCTGGCCGCGATCCAGTCGCTGCCAGGCTTTCAGCATCTGCCACACCGGATCAACCACTTCTTCGGGAAGGTAGATCGTGGGGGGCTCCATCTTCATCATGCGGCGTCTTGCCACATAGACCGGGAGTGCTGCGAGATGATCAAGATGGGCATGTGTGGCGAAGAACGTCGGAGTTCCCATGA
>SYLK01000904.1 GCA_005809115.1 Planctomyces sp.
CGAACGTCGTCACCCTGGGTCGCGATGCTGCTCTGCTTCGTCTGCACCGCTGGCTGTGACCCGGCAGAGCCTGGCAGCCCGTCGGCCGGAACCTTGAGTCCCTCCGCGGAAACCGCTGGCTCCGACCCCACGCGACCGGCCGCGGGGCCGCTGCAGCCCATCGACAGCCAGCCCACCGAGAGACAGCCCCACGCTGACGATCCCCGTGGCAGCAGCCCTGACTCCGACCCCGACATCACGACAACCGCGAACGCCGGAAGTCGCCTCGGTGGCCCCGCTGCCCCAACCGGAACACCTGCCCGCCGGTTTCGGCTGCCGCCGGATGGTCGGGAACCGGACGTCGCACAGCTGGCGGCTCATGGAATTCGGGCCTATGAATCCACTCACCTGCTGCTGCTCTCGGACATCCCTGCCGAACAGGCCGCGGATCTGCCGGCAGTGGCCGACCTGCTGTTCAGCCAGCTCGAAGAATCACTGGGAAGCCTCGCCCCGGCACCAGATGGAACGCCTTTCCGCGTGACCGGCTGCCTGATCGACGCGCCGGAACGATTCACCGCGGCAGGACTGATGCCGTCTGAACGTTTCGCGATTCGGCACGGGCGCCACCTGAATTACCGCTTCTGGATGTTCAATCCTCCGTCGGATTACTACCGCCGCCACCTGCTGCTGCATGAGTTCGTCCATTGTTTCATGAACTGCGAATATGGCATGTTCGACATTCCTCCATTGTGGTTTACGGAAGGAATCGCAGAGTACTTCGCCACGCATTCGCTGGCGACCCCGGACGGACGTCCCGCGATGTTCGGCGTGCTGCCTTCCAATATCGACGCGTTCCATGGCTGGGGCAGAATTGCCGAAATTCGTCGGTCGTTTCAGAATCAACCGGATCCCGCAGTGACCGACGCCGGCTTCACTGCCCTGCACCGTGTCATCGACCCGCTGTCACCCGTCTACGACACCGACAGCCAGTATGCCCATGCCTGGGCATTGTTCTGGCTGCTGCAGAATCACCCCGTCTGTCGAACCGCATTCGGCAGTTTTGCGGAGATTCGCAACAGCCGAGACTATGCGGTACGACTGAACCAGGTGCCTGCGGAAACCCTGAAGCAGCTGGCGATCGAATGGCCGCTGTTTCTGGACTCGCTGATCGAAGCATTCGACGGCGAACTGGCGTTTCCCGTGCGCCGCCAGTTCGTCGATTGCCCGGATCCGGCCGGACGTCAGAACGGCGCACCTGCCGAAGCCAGCACCGCCACGGTGATCACCGGATCGGCAGTCACCGGATCGGTGACCGCCGCTCAGGGATGGCAGTCACCAGGTCGGATCTTTATGACAGGGCAGACCATCGAAGTGATCGCCGAGGGACGCTTTGCCATGGCACAGGTTCCACGTCCATGGATCAGCGAACCATCCGGGATCACGATTCGCTATCATCGAGGCCGCCCGCTGGGCGAGCTGGTCGCCATGCTGGTCGCCGCGGACGGAAGCCGGGCTTCCCGCAGAGTCCCCGTGGGACGCCGAATGCAGATTTCCATCCCCTGGGATAGTGAGCTGTGGCTGCAGCTGAATGACTCGGCTGCATCCCGCAGAGACAACTCCGGCGAGGCCGTGGTGACGATCCGTTTCCCCGACGGCAATCGTCCCTGACCGGGATACCGCCGATGGGACATCCTTCAGGAGCTTTCAAGGTGAACAGTCAGCGTCCCGCGGGTTCAGTCACGTATTGCAACAGTGGCCGGGTCGTCCTGGTCAGTGGCGGAGCGGGTGGCATTGGCCGAGCCATCTGTGCAGCATTCGCTCGGAGTGGTGCGGCAGTGGTCTCGTGCGACGTGAGTCAACCCGATCCGGAGCAACGCGTGCCGGACGTCACGTACCTGCAGGGGAATGTGGCCTGTGAATCGGATTGCGCCAGCGTCGTCGAACAGACGATTGTCCGGCACGGTGCCCTTGATGTGCTCGTCAACAACGCGGCCATTCAGCCGCCGTCGTCCTATCAGCCTCTGGATCTGCTCGCGGCGGAATCCTGGCAGCGAATGCTGGACGTCAATCTGAGTGGTTACACCTTCCTGGCGAAACATGCCGTGCGTCAGATGCTGGAACAGGTCAGCGGAGTCATCGTGAATATCTCCAGCGCACAGGGACATCGTACGGCCCGACAGGTCCCGGCCTATGGACCGATCAAGGCCGCCAACCTGATGCAGGCACGCCAGTGGGGTGTTGAGTACGCCAGGCGGGGAGTGCGAGTCGTCTCGGTATCGCCCGGAGCGATCAATACGCCGCTGGTTCGTGCCAGCCTGGATGTCCAGGGGGGCGGTGAGCAACTGGCGAGTCGACACCCTCTGGGCAGGATCGGTGACCCGCAGGAAGTTGCCGCCGCCGTGTTGTGGTTATGCAGCGCTGCTGCGTCCTTCGTCACGGCGACCGATCTGGCCGTGGATGGCGGTCTCGGAGCTTTCGGAGCCTTTGCGGATCCTTACCCTCCGTCCTCATGAGGGGGGACATCGGAGATCATTTGACTTCCTGGGTGCTGCGGCACAGAAAGCCGACTGGCCCGGACCATGTGCAGGCCAACCTGCTGAGCCTGAACCTGTTGGGCAACAGTCCACTCTTCCCCAGTGCCCTGGAGCAACTGCGTGATCGAACCGGACAAGCTGATTGACAACACCAATCTGGCCCGTTTTCGGGGCACGGACGGCAGGCCGTGATCGTCCCGGAAATGGTGGCCTTCGGCCGCGGCTACGGATTCAAGTTTTTGTGTCATGAGATCCGCCATCCCAATCGCAAGGCCGGTGAGGATCGCAGTTTCTGGACCGTGAAAACCAATTTTCTCCCCGGTCGCCGGTTTTC
>SYLK01000905.1 GCA_005809115.1 Planctomyces sp.
CGGAATGGCGCCAGTGCTGCTGCCGCTGGCTCTGGCTGCGGTGGGTGTTCTGGCGTCGGTTGCCGGGACGTTTTTCGTCAAGGGCGATGAGTCAACCAATCCGCAGCGGGCACTGAATCGCGGCGAATTGTCGGCTGCGGGGATCATGCTGGTGGGCAGTTTTCTGGTCATCATGATGATGATGCCCGCGTCGTGGAAGGTGGGCGAGGTCGAATATACGCGATTCGGAGTCTACCTCGCGACGCTGATCGGACTGGGTGCCGGGATCCTGATCGGCCTGATTACTGAATACTCCACGGGATTCGGCAGAAAACCGGTTCGTCTGATTGCGGAGCAGTCGGTCACCGGGGCTGCCACGAATATTATCGCGGGGCTGGGTGTAGGAATGCTCAGCACCGTGATTCCGATGACACTGATTGCGCTGGCGATCGTCGGCGCCTACGAGGTGGCCGGACTCTACGGAATTGCACTGGCTGCCGTCGGGATGTTGTCGAATACGGGCATTCAGCTCGCGGTGGACGCGTACGGCCCGATTGCGGACAACGCCGGGGGCGTGGCGGAGATGTGCAGTCTGCCGCCTGAGGTGCGCGGGCGGACTGACCAGCTGGATGCCGTGGGGAACACGACGGCAGCGATCGGCAAGGGTTTCGCCATCGGCTCGGCGGCTCTGACGGCACTGGCGCTGTTCAGTGCCTACATGTCGACAGCGGGGTTAACGACAATTGACGTGGCCCGGCCGATTGTGATGGCGGGGCTGTTCATGGGCGCCATGGTGCCATTCTTGTTCTCAGCCCTGGCAATGCAGGCCGTGGGGCGTGCTGCGCGAAAGATGATTGAAGAAGTTCGGCGTCAGTTCCGCACGATTCCGGAGCTGACTCGAGCGCTGGAAGTCTGTCGTCGCAATACTGATGTCCCCCACGACAAGTGGTCGACTCAGGATCAGGCAACGATGTCCGCGGCCATGGAAAAGGTCGAGTATGAGCGCTGCGTTGCCATCTCGACTCACGCGTCCCTGCGTGAGATGGTGATTCCGGGGCTGCTGGGGATCGGGGCTCCCATCGTCACGGGATTCATTGGCGGTGCGGAAATGCTGGGTGGGCTTCTGGCCGGCGTCACGGTCAGCGGGGTGCTGCTGGCGATTTTCCAGTCAAACGCCGGCGGTGCCTGGGACAATGCCAAGAAGATGATTGAATCAAAGATCGTCATCAACGACACAACCTACGGAAAAGGGAGTGACGCGCATTCGGCTGCCGTCGTGGGTGATACCGGGGGAGATCCGTTCAAGGATACTTCCGGTCCGTCACTCAATATTCTGCTGAAACTGGTGTCTGTGACAGCCCTGGTAATTGCTCCGTGGCTGTAGGCTGCAGCGTGGGCAGAAAGTGCTCGTCGCGCATGACACATCGATTTTTCCGTTTGAACGCAGCCTGGAAGGGTTCGTCAGGATGAGTTTCGATTTTTCGGGCAGGAATGCGCTGGTTACCGGATCTTCGAAGGGGATAGGGCGTGCCGTCGCGCTGGAACTCGCTCGGGGTGGTGCCAATGTCACCGTCAATTGCACGGCCAGCACGAAGGAAGCCGACAAGGTTGCAGCTGAAATCCGTCAGATGGGCCGGAAGGCGATTGTGATCTCTGGCGACGTCTCCAGTCAGGCGGTCGTGGAATCGATGGTGCAGAGGACTGTGGACGAGTTTGGCAGTCTGGATCTGTTCGTCTCGAACGCCGCCTACAGCGATCGCCAGCTGATGACGGAGGCGGACATGGCCGGGTTTCGCCGCACAGTGGATGTCACGATGTGGGGGGCGTTTTACGGCGTCCGGGCCGCGTCACAGCAAATGCTGCGACAGGGAAAAGGCGGTTCGATCGTCGTCGTCAGCTCCCCGCACGCCGTCATCCCGTTCCCGACGGCCATGGCTTACAATATGTCGAAGGCCGCCATCGACCACATGGCTCGTACCGCCGCGATTGAGCTGGTGAAGCACGGCATCCGTGTGAATTCCTTTCATCCTGGCTGGATCGACACTCCCGGCGAACGCAAGTTCTTTACGGACGAGCAGATCGCGGAAGCGTCGAAGGCCCTTCCCATGCATCGGCTGGGAACCTCGGAAGAGATGGCGTGGGGAATCTGTTTCGTGCTGGATTCCCGCAGTGCCTACATGACCGGTTCCACGCTCTCAATGGACGGCGGCATCGGTCTTCCCTGGTGGTCGAATCGCGATGAGGGACGCCCCTGAGACGAAGGCTGCGCCTGAGGGCGATCAGGGACGAACGAAGTTCGAAGGCTTCCAGCTGCCTTCCGGACCAAATCTTCCGTCCAGTTTCTGGCTGGACGACGGTGACATGACGGCGCGACCGGCCGCATGTTCATTGGTCGGTGGAAAGGCGTCAGGCGACCCCGTGACGGGATCCCAGAACCCTTCATCGCTGACCGCTGTGGGTGCCGTCCCGTGCTCGAACAGCGGTTCCGGCTGAATGCCTGCGTCGAACTGCGGGGGGGGTGTGCTGCCGAAATTCGGGTTCTCGGCGGTCGCCGAAGGCATCATTCGGGATGGTATTTCGTTCTCGGGGAGCCCGGACGGCGGTCCTGGAAAAGGAGCGTCCCACAGGGACACACCAGTATCGTCGGCGAAATCATGGCGATCAGCCACTGGCTTCCTGAGCGGCCTGGCTGAGGCGCCAGAGAATTCGAGTCCGTCTGTCGCGTTTTCCTGCTGCCCGGGGGCATGGCCTTCCGCGATTCCCGCGGTCTGCCGGACGGCAAAGGCGGACTGACCGTCCGCCGCATTCTCGTAGTGGGCCTGCGTGGTGTCGTGGCTGAGCTGTTCAAACGGATTGGCATCTGTGTCAGGATACGATGCCTGGGCGACGGGTTCCGCGGAACCGGCTGCAATAAAAGGATTCTGTGCTGATGGCAGTGGTTTGGGCGCCAGTGCGGACGGAGCTGCACCGGCAGCAGCGACTCCAGGGACACTTCCCGGGGTATTGCCACCGATTTCACCCAGTCGCACACTGCCCGCGCCACGGCGATGCCGTTTTGCGCTGTCAGCTGCCGCCAGAGCGGGAGGAGATTCCAGGCACGGGTCATGCATTTCCGAATAGTCGTATCGCGACAGCCAGCGGTTCTGAGCACATCCGGGGGCGGTAAACAAGCCGACGAACGCGGCAGCGGCCATCAGGATACCAGCGGGATTGGGGGATCGGTCGCACATCTTCGCGATTCCTTTCGCGACGGGAGTTTTCATCAGCGGTCGCCCCTGTCAGGTACTGGAGTCCCTGATGTTTTGTCTGCTGGGGGAACGCTGGCGAAATGGAACTTCTGGTTGAAAACCTCGGGATCAAATGCATCGCGACGGTTTCTGAAGCGGATTTCTCGCAGTACTCGAGCATCGGTCTCAGCGCTCGAAATTGTACGACCGGCGCCCTCAGTCAGCGATTCAGATTCAGTACCCGACGCCGCGTCCGAATTGGGCTGTGTCAGACTGCGGACTGGCTTCGTGCGGCCTGGCCCGTCGGACACCATGATCCCGGTCCCGGGGGAGGCTGCTGACTCGGGGGGACCCTGTAACTCAGGCAGACCTGCTGACTGAGATGCGATTCCTGTGTCTGATCCGGGCTGCTCGCTGGCGACCGAATCGATCCATGATCGCAGCAGATCAGCCTGCGTGCGACCGACGCGGCCGTGCAGGACGGGCGTACGACTGCCACCGTGAGCTTCCGTTGCCGCTCTCAGCAGGGGGCTGGATTCCGGGCGAGTGAGATCCACCTGCTGCAGAACAGCGTCCAGGTTTCGCTCGGCGATGAGCGGGGTTGAACCGAGTCGGGTCGAAAGCAGTGTAAAGCGATTCTGCCCGGATGCGTGGCAGCTGATGCAGCGGCTGTTCAGCAGAGGCTGAATCCGTCGCACGAAAGTCTGTGCGACCGGCCGCGAAAGACCACCCAGCGATCTGGCGTCAGCGATCGGCAGAGCTCCTGCACTCGGCAGGGAATAACTCGGTCCGGCAGGATGCAGTTCCTCACCGGCGGGCGATGCCGCTGCGTCCGAATCCGCGCTGTCAGTCAGTCGCCCTGCCTGCTGCCGGCGCACAATCATCTGCAGAATCTGCTTTGCCTCTTCGCGATTCGGATCAAGATGCAGCGCATCGAGCAGTTCGCGCTTTGCCTGTTCATTGAGCTGATTCGCCAGACACCAGCGAGCGAGCTGGACATGCAGACCGGGCGTCAGCTCCGGCAGTGAACGTCGCATCTTCTGGTATGCTTCAAGGATGTCCATCGCTTCGAAGCGAATCTGCGGCGAAGCCACAAAGACGCGGCCGCCGCCGGGTTTGAGGACGTCGTATCCGTCCTGGCGCGCCATCAGTGTTCCTGTGATGACCTGCCCCGAAGTGAGCACCAGCAGTCGCGGAACCGCATTTCCGTCAGGCGGAATGACCTCCTGCGCCTCAGCGCCACTGATCCACAGGATCAGTGTTGAGGTCAGCAGGAAGAAGAGGCGATGGCGTGACATTGGGAACCATGCAAAGAGAAATTCTGAACACCTGTCGAGACCGCGACCGGTCTCGGTCTCGGTCTCGGTCTCCTGAATACCATACGAATCTGCTGACGCCGGGCGAAGACCCTCAACGCAGTGACCGGAGTCGTCAGCGAGGAACACTGATCAATCAAACCGCCTTGCGCGACCCCGGGC
>SYLK01000075.1 GCA_005809115.1 Planctomyces sp.
CGGCACGGAATTTACCCGCATCGCTGGACCACTGACCCAGAATCTGCGGGGCGTATCCGGTGTTTCTCAGGGTGTGCTGATCTCCCGCATCAATTCGGACATCAGCCTGATCGATTTCGAGCAGTCGGTCAGTACGGTTGTGCGCGACGTCGAGAACCGTTACTGGGATCTGTACCTGTCACTGCAGCTGTACGATTCCGAGATCCATACGTTTCGTGATCTGGTCCGATTCTGGAAGCTGCTGACCGATCGCGAGTCTCCGGGCGAAGCCACGGCCCAGGCCCAGGCCAGGATCTTCGAAGCGGATGCGCGGATGAAGGGATCGCTGGCGGACGTGCTGGATGCGGAAGCGCGACTCCGCCGACTTCTGGGACTGCCTCTGAATGACGGCGAATTCCTCGTTCCAGCCGACGAGCCGTCGGAGGCAAAGGTCCGCCTGAACTGGGAAAGCACTTTGACCGAAGCACTTGCTCACCGCGCGGAACTGCGGCGGCAGAAATGGGAAATTCGCAGTCTGGAACTTCAGCTGCAGGCGTCAAAGAACCTGTCCCGCCCGCGCCTCGATTTCGGGTCGCAGTATCGGGTCAACGGATTCGGCGACAGCCTGATGGGCGAGGAGGATGACGACGGAGCGACTGACGTGGGCTATGCAAGCGCCTACGAGTCGCTCACACAGGGACACAATACGACCTGGAATCTGGGATTCTCGTTCGCCATGCCTCTGGGACTGCGGCTGGCTCGTGCGGCGGTGCGCAATTTCGAACTGCGTCTCGTGAAGTCCCGCGCTGTGCTCGCCGAGCAGGAACGCGAAATCGCCTATGAGCTGCACGGTGCGATGCTCAATATGGATCGCTGGTATGCCCTCGCGGAAAGCTCCACTAAGAGACTGAGTTCTGCCACCAGCAGCCTCGAGGCCACCGAGTCGCGCACTCAGGGTCTGAATTTCCGTGAACCGACCCAGCTGGGACGCGTCCTGGACGCACAGATCACACGACGGGATGCCGAACAGGCCTACCTGCGCAGCATTGTCGAGTACAATAAGTCGATCAATGACCTGAATTTCCGCAAGGGCATGTCGCTGGTCAATCAGTCGATCTATCTGGCGGAAGGTGAGTGGAATCCGGGCGCGTACGAAGATGCTCGCAGACGCGCCATTTCCGCGACCCACGCCAAAGAGAATCCCCATCTGAAGAGCGAGCCTGCTGAATTTGCTGGTGGCCCCGCTCCGTCCGCCTGGGAATCACTGGGCCGTCCGGATCGACCTCACATCTCCGCTGGTCGGGCCGGGAACGCCGCGGTTGAGCAGTCTCCGGGTAACGTGCCGCCGGTTCCCGATCGCAGTGGGAACTCTGGTCGCGCAGAAGTGGATCTTGACGATCCGCCTGCTCCCGAGGACAGTGATCCCGCACCCGCCGATGCTCCCGCTCCTGATGCGTCGGACGACGCCCCCGTGATCCTGATCCCGCCCCAGCAACCGCTGCCGGTGCCGGTTCCGGAAGGTCAGAATCCTCAACTTCGCCCGGTCCCGACAGATGGACGTGTGACAGGCAGACCGCCGGCAGCTTCCGGGTGGAAATCACCGTCTGTCAGCACCCGGGCTGTCGGCGCCCGAGCTGTCAGCCGATCCGCCACAAGCGGCGGCGCTACAGCGAATCCAGCTGCTGACGCAGGTCCGGGGCCAGTCCCGCCTGTTCCGCGCTGAAGGCCTGGTCAATCTGCCCGGTGTGACGTGACCCGATCAGGACCGCTGTGATGTGCGGGCGGCTCAGAACCCAGGCCAGCGCCAGATCGGTCATCGAGCGTCCCGTCTGCCTGGCAATCCGCTCCAGCTGCGCAACCACCCCGAATCCCCGGTCCGTAAAATAGATCGGCTGGTGGCCGGGGATCACGTCGAAACGCGTCCCGGAAGGCACCTGGCCATCCCGCCGGTACTTTCCCGTCAGGAAACCGGCAGCCAGAGGGCTGTATGTCAGCACGCCCACCCGCTGATCGGCACACAGCGGCAGCAGTTCATCGTCCACTTCCTTCTGTACCAGATTGTACGGCGGCTGGACCGAGCTGATCGGAATACTGCCGTTCCGGTGGACCAGCAGCAGGGCTCGACAGAGCTGCCAGGCCTTCCAGTTGCTGCATCCCGCATAACGAATTTTTCCCTGTTGCTGCAGCACAGCCAGACCCTCCAGCGTCTCATCCAGCGGTGTCTCACTGCTCCAGTGATGCAGCTGAAACAGGTCGATCTGGTCGGTCTGCAGACGTTTCAGGCTGTCCTCGGCCGATGTGATCACCTGCTCCCGACTCAGCGTACCATGCACCTTCGTGGCCAGGACAATCCGATTCCGGCTGCCACGAGCTGACATCCAGTCGCCCACAACCCGCTCAGAAGCCCCGCCCGCGTATGCGGCAGCAGTGTCCAGCAGACTGATGCCGCGCTCCGTGGCATGGTCCAGGATCCGGAATGCCGTTTCGCGATCGATCTCGCGACCAAAAGTCACGCAGCCCAGTCCAATTGAGCTGACCTGCAGATCCGTGGTACCGAGCCGACGATATTCCATCTGACACTGCTTCCCGGGTAATTCCTGCAGCTATCGTTTCGTGTCAGCCGAGGAGAGGATCTCAATCTCATACAGGACCGGCCAGTTCTTGCCGGTGACAAACAGCCGCCGCGTTTCCGCGTCCCAGGCGATGCCGTTCAGAACGGCCTCCCGGTCATGCCGCACTTCGCGGGGGCGCAGCGAGGCGAGATTCAGCCAGCCGCTGATCGCACCGGTATCCGGATGAATTCGCGCGATCTGATCAGAATACCAGACATTGGCGAAAATCTCCCCGTCCACATATTCCAGTTCGTTCAGCTGCTTCTGCGTGCGAAACCCGTTCTTTACCGTGATGCGGCGAACCATCCGGAACGTCGCGGGATCCACAAACCGGATTGTGGCCGTTCCATCACTGATGATCAGATTGGTGCCGTCATGGGTGATCCCCCACCCTTCCCGCAGTGATGGATCAATATCGCGATAACTGACCTGCGTTTTCGGTTCAAACGTTTCACTGTCCCAGGTCTGCAGAAAGCCGTTCCGCCAGGTCAGCTGATAAATCCGGCTGCCATACACTGTGATTCCTTCACCAAAGACGCTGTCAGCCAGACGCAATTCCTTCAGCGGCTTTCCGGTTTCGAGTTCAATGTGTCGCAGACGAGACTGTCGATACTGGCCGGTTCCTTCCAGGATGTTTCCGTGGTGCACGACGAGCCCCTGACAGAAGGACGATGGGTCGTGCGGAAAACTGCGAATCACGCGGACGGCCGAGACCGGTGGCGCGGCGGTGGCTGACGTCCCGGCGGAAAACATCGCTGCCGCAACCGCGGCCGAAGCTGCCAGCAACAGCGCCAGCAGCGGCAGGTATCGCCTCCAGCGGAATCCGCCCGGCTCGACCACGCCGATCGGACCGGGGCGCGGTGATCGCTCCGTTATGGTCTTCCCGACCTCGCGCATGACATCACCCCACTGACCCCGCCGGCGTCGCGGCTGTGATTGTTCCGGTGATCGCGGCAGATCCCGCGCTGTTCATGCCCGGCGTCGGGGAGGGCAACCGATGGTCGACACCGTGCGGCGGCACATCGCCCGACGACGTCCGGGGAAAACGCGGGGAGTAGTCTGCTCCGTCAATCGTGATATGAAAGTGACCTCTGAGCTGATCCACGGCAGAAATCTCCTGCGGCAGCGAACTGCCGGGAATCAGAAACGCGGATGTGGCTTCCCTGGTCTCCCCGTCCTGTGGCCGGGGTTCTGCCGAAAGCACCTGCAGCTGTCCCGCATGCTCAATTTCAAACACCAGATCACTGACGATTTTCGCCTGTCCGGGACTCGCGCTGTAAAAGTAAATTCGGATGTCACGGGTTGCCGGGTCCAGAGTCATCTCAGCGTGGTACGCCCGGTCGTCGCCGATTTCGATCAACGACCCTCCGCGAGGCCCGGTCTGAGCCGACGTCCCGGATTTCCCCGAGAGTGACGTATCCACGTCTTCGCTGCGCGATGCCTCCCGGCCACCGTCTTCGTCGCCTCGACTGGCAGAGTCCCGCCGGAACTCACAACCAATCAGGCAGAACACGGTCAGCAAGGTCCAGATTCGCCAACTCAGATTGGACATGGGCTGGTGCCTTTCCAGTGACCTTGCTGCATTCTGAACACACGGGAAATCGGCGTCGCCGATCATTGCCGCCTCCACGGAGGATGTTTCCGGATTCAACGCCCCCTTCGCGAAACCGCCGTTTCAGAAACGCTGACCACGACATTTTCGCCATAATACCTGATAACGAATCATTCCGGGAGAGCGAAGCTCCTGCTGAGCCGCGGAAAACAGGGAGGTTTCCCATGGTGGCGGCAACGAGGCCACATCTCTGAGCCCGGTTCCGTGTGAACAGCCGACTGCGTTGTTCGCGATTGTGTGTGCTGGCGGCGCAGCCTAAACTGAAGCATTTCACCGTCAGACCGACAGTGATTCCCTCGGGGAAAGGCATATGCAGGATCTGTTGGAGAATCCGGGGATTCGCAGCGCCGCGCTGCGGATCCAGGTCGACCAGTATCATCGCCTGTGCAGTTCCGGGATCATTCCGGAACGGACGGAACTGCTGGAAGGAGTCGTTGTCGCAAAGATGGGCAAATCTCCTTTGCATACCTGGACGGTGGCGATCCTGGACGAATGGTTTCGCCGTTTTCTGCGCGACGGACTTGTGCTGCGCGTCGAGCAGCCACTGACGCTGGGCAACTCGGAACCGGAGCCTGATCTGGCGGTCGTCGCCGGACACCGTGACGATTTTCGTCAGTGCCATCCCTCGAAGGCCGATCTGGTCGTCGAGGTCGCCATCACCACGGTAGAACTGGACCACGCCAAGGCCGGCATCTACGCCGCGGCCGGCATACCCATGTATCTCCTCGTCCTGCCGGAACAGCAGCAGGTGATCGTGTTCGATCTGCCGCAGGAGAACCGGTACTTTCGCAGGCTGGTCGCCGTTTCCGGCGAACAGCTGTGTCTCACCACGTGCTGCCATCGGGACCTTGACGTCAGGATGCTGTTCCCGGAATCAGGGATCAGGGCTCGAAGCGACGAAGATCTTCGGCTGTGAGGGATCCGTTGTGAAAGGCGGTGGCCACGAGGGCGCCGTCGGCACCGGCTTCTTCCAGCCGGCAGAGATCACTGAGTGTGCGGACACCTCCGCCGGCAATAATCCCGGCCCGCGGAATGTGGCTGCGAAGTTCCCGACAGAGTGCCAGGCTGGGAACTCCTCGGCCGGTTCCGATGGCCGCCAGGTCCAGCACGATGAACTGCGTGATGCCGAATTCCGCCACCTGCAGCGCGACTTCGAGGGCCGACAGCTCGCGCCATGCCGCGTATGGTGTCAGCAGCGCGCCGTCACGCATGTCAATGCTGAAGACGAGGCGTGCCGCGTGACCACTGTTACTCAGTCCGCGAATCACGTCCGGGCCGCACACCGTTTCCGACCCCACGACGATCCGGTCGATCCCCAGTTCCAGCAGCGGCTCGATGTCTGAGTGAGCCTGAATGCCACAGTCGACAGTCAGAGCCACGTCCGTCCGTTTCATTTCCGCCAGCACCTCACGATGGAGCGGACGCCCCTGAATCGCATCAATGTCCGCCACATAGCAATGTGCGATCCGCAGGCGTTTCTGCATCGCGCGCAGCAGTCGGCAGGGTTCACTGCTGTCAGTGATCACGCTCTGAACCGGCCGGTACAGCTGCCGGTGACCACCCACCGCATGCACTGCGGAACCGTTCAGGATGTCAATGACGGGAAAAATACGCACGACTCAGGCCCCGTTTCTCGCTGGCGAATCCTGTTCATCCGGCTGATCGGCGTGCATCCAGCGGCTTAGCAGCGGCGCCAGCAGCAGACACACTCCGCCGCAGACCGCCGCAGTCACCGCGATGCGACCAAACACCGCCCCATAAACGGCCACCGTTTCCGACGGGACCGGGATGACGTCGCCACCCTCACCCGAGACGCCCGTAAACTGCGAGATAATGGCTGCCAGATACTGAGAAAACGCGGTCGCCAGAAACCACGCACCCATTACGGTACTCACCAGGATCTTCGGGGAGAGTTTTGTGACCATGGACAGACCGACCGGTGAGAGGCAAAGTTCTCCGGTGGTGTGCAGCACATAACCGAGGACGAGCCACGAGACCGCAACCATGCCTCGCTCATTCGCCTGCTGCGCACCGTACCAGAATACGGCAAAGCCCAGTGACAGCTGCAGCAGACCCAGCGCGAACTTGACGGGAGTGGAGGGTTCGAGTCCGCGGGTGTCCAGGAATGCCCAGAATGCCGTGAAGATCAGGCCGAAGATCAGAATGCAGACAGCGTTGACCGCCTGAAAAGTCGCGGCTGCAAGCTCTTCTTGACGGGTCGCAAGTCCCATACCGGTGTTGTCCGCTGCAACGGTCCATTCGATCTCAAACTCAGGCTTGCCCTGATGTTCGGGCAGAGATCGGAGTTTCGTCAGCTGGTCGAGCGTAAAGACCGTGTCCCCGTTCTGATAGCCCAGCTGTTCCTGCGTCGGCTGCAGCCGGATCGTCTGTCCGATCTGGCTGGCAGTCACCCGCTGCGATTCCGCCACCCGGTCAACATTCCGGTCCGTAAAGTTGTTGAGACTGCTGCCCGCCTGTTCGAAGAACGCCCAGAACAGCATCGAAAAGAAGGTCAGCGTGAGGACCACGAACATTCGCTCGCGCGCGATGCGCTCCAGCAGAAACGTCTGCAGAATCAGATATCCGAATGCCAGTCCCCCGGTCAGAATCAGCAGCAGGCCAGCGGGCTTGCTGATTTCTTCCAGGAAGATCCGGGCCATGTCCGACAGCGGACCTCCGCCGACTCCGTACGACCGGATCGTGGCCTCGCTGATCAGCTGCACGGGAGTCCCGTCGGCCCGAACGATTGAGAACCCGGAAACAAACAGGGACAACAACGGAATCAGCAGCAGGACCCCGGCCAGCACGGTCATCAGAGCGACGGAGGAAACCCTGCCGGACACGGGCAGTCCGGCGGTCGCCGGAAGACCACCCCGCGACAGAGCGATCACGGAAATCAGTCCGGAGCCCACGAGGCACAGCGCCACGAAGGTATTGACCAGAATCGCGGCGGTGTTGTCGGCGTGCAGAATCAGAAGTGAGACCGCCGCCGCGGCTGCTCCGCAGCCGATCATGACCTGCGTGATCCTGTTCGGCAGCACAAACACCGCCAGGCCGACGATCATGCCGTAGGTCGCCAGGCCGAACCCGTAGTGCCAGCCATACGTTTCCCCGATGTATCCTCAAAGCAGCGGACTCATGGCCGCGCCCAGATTCACACCCATGTAGAAGATGGTGAATCCACCGTCTCGCCGATGGCTCCCGGCCGGGTAAAGTGCGCCGACCATGGAGGAAATGTTCGGCTTGAAGAAACCGTTGCCCACAATCAGCAGGCTGAGCGCGAAATAGAAGGCCAGCGCGTGCTCGACAGTCATGACCAGGTGTCCCATGGCCATCAGCACCCCGCCGATGATCACCGCAATCCGTTGTCCCAGCAGTCTGTCAGCCAGCATCCCGCCCAGAAACGGGGTCATGTAGACCAGGGCCGTGTACGCACCGTAGACGGTGTAGGCCCGCCCGTCGTTGTACCCGAGGAACCCCTTCGTCATGTAAAAGACCAGCAGCGCACGCATGCCGGAATAGGAGAATCGCTCCCACATTTCCGCGAAAAACAGATTGAACAGCCCCGTCGGGTGACCGAACAGCGTCGGTCCCCCGTCTCCCGTTCCGGATGCCAGTGCCGCTGCCCGCATGATTCATCCTCAGTCAGAAACCTGTCCCGGAGACTGTACCAACCTCATCTCAGCCAGCTGCTGGCTGGTGAGCTGTTCAATTCCGGCCTGGGCCATCCGGAGCATCGCCTGCAGCGTCGCCTGATCAAATGGCTCCCCCTCAGCGGTTCCCTGAACTTCCACAAACCGTCCCGACCCCGTCATCACGACATTCATGTCGACTTCGGCGCGGCTGTCCTCGGCATAGCTCAGATCCAGCAGTGGCAGGCCATCGACGACTCCCACGCTGACCGCCGCGACGCTGTCTTTCAGAACCGGCTGCGCGGCAGGAATCTGCCGCACCGCCTCCCACAGCGCGATGAACCCGCCCGTGATGGCCGCCGTCCGTGTTCCACCATCAGCCTGCAGCACATCGCAGTCGATGGTGATTGTATGGTTTCCCAGCGCCTCGAAGTCAACCACGGAGCGAAGTGCGCGACCAATCAGTCGCTGAATCTCGGTCGTGCGACCGTCGACGATCAGTCGATCCCGCTGTTTGCGAGGAGCGGTGCTGCCGGGCAGCATGTTGTATTCGGCCGTGACCCAGCCAGCGACGGGCTGATCAGCGGATTTCGGCCTGCGCCACGCGGGCACGCCGGGCTCGATGCTGGCCGTGCACAGGATCATCGTGCCTCCGGCCTGCAGCAGCACACTGGAGGCCGCGTTGCGGGTAAATCCCCGCTGGATGAGAAACGGGCGCAACTGATCGGCCGACCGGCCGTCCTGACGTGGCATGGAATCCCCCGGAGCCGGGTACGATGAAAAGGAGGTCGAATCGCCTATTTTCCCAGCAGCCACGCGAACAGACCCCGGGCCAGGTGCATCCGGTTCTCTGCCTGCTGAAACACGATGCTTTGCGCACCGTCGATCACATCATCGGTCACTTCGAGTCCGCGCTTTGCCGGCAGATCATGCATGAACCGGGCACTCCGCGGCGCTTTGTGCATGAGTACTTCATTGACCTGGAATGCGGCAAACGCGCGGCTGCGCGCGGCGGCTTCGTTTTCCTGCCCCATGCTGGCCCAGACATCCGTGTAGACCACGTCGGCCGTGGCCACGGCCTTCGCGGCGTCCTGCTCCCGAAATGTCTGATGGCCGGGATATCGCCGCGTCAGTTCGGACAGGAAGGCCGCGGAAAACTGAAAGCCATCCGGTGCCGCGAGCGTCATTTTCATACCCACCATGGCGGATGCGATGGCCAGTGACATAGCCACGTTGTTTCCATCACCGACAAACACCAGATGTGTGCCGCGCAGCTGCCCCAGTGTCTCGCGAATCGTCAGCAGATCGGTCAGCGCCTGACACGGATGCCGTTCATCGGACAATCCGTTGATCACGGGGCACAGCGAGTATCGGGCGAAGTCGGTGATCAGCTGATGGGAAAACGTCCGCATCGTGATCAGATCGCTGAAGGAACTGAGCACCCGGGCGACGTCCGACAGGGACTCCCGCCCGTTCAGTCCGGCTTCCGCCGTGGTCATGAAGATCCCGGCGCCACCCAGATGAATCATGGCGGACTCGAAACTATTGCGGGTCCGCAGCGATGGTTTTTCGAACAGTTGTGCCAGCACGCGTCCGGGCAGCAGCTGAGGTCGCTCACCGGCACGAAACAGCTGTTTCAGATCGGTGGCCCGATTGAGGATCTCAGTCAGGTCATCCGGTGTCAGGTCGTACAGGGAAATCAGGTGTTTCATGAGTCAGGATGGTTCCTGCAACCGGATTCCGAGGCGAAACGGGTTTCTGCCCGAAAAGGAAAACGACTGAAGCATTCCCCCACAGGAACACCCCAGCCGGTCAGTGTCTGGCCCCCGCAGTGTCTCAGTTTTTACCACGCCGGTTAAGTCCGGACGATGAAAAATTCAGGCGGACTTCATGATTCCGGCGAACTCCGTCAGCGGTGAATCCGCGGATTCTGCCGCTGTGAGAACTGACAGGGCTGGCTGAAAAAGGCAACACATCAGGAACAATCGCTACAGATTCTCAAATTCCCTGACCGATACTACCGACAAGACCGTCAAGATGCGCGGAGTCTGTCGTTATGTTTCGGCAGAGCCGCTGACGCATTCGGACGTGGAACGCCACAGACGCAAGTCTCGCCGGCACCTACGGTTTCTGAAGGATGGATCAATGCGGATTCGGCACTTTCTCACACTTTTTGTGCCTGTTGTGGTGACGCTGATGACCGGGCCTTCGGCGGAGGCTCAGCATGGCGCACCGTATCCTTCCGTGGGGCCCGCCTGGTACAATGGCTCACCCGGTTACGGGCCGATGCCAGGGCAGGCTGTTCCTCCCACGTATCAGCCGCATCCGGCCATCTCGCCGTATGACCACGTGCTGGACCAGACCTACAACAGCGATGGTCTGTGGTTTCGGAATGCACTCAACGGGTTTGGCCCCTTCAACCGGCCACGCGATTATTTCTTCAGCGTGGACTATCTGCTGACGAAGACGCGGGATCTGCAGGGCATCGTGGGTGACGAAAACGTGCAGACGTATCTGGAGCAGCAGTCGCCCGGTAACGAAGGAACCACCACGGGCATCGGGATCCGGACCGGGCTGGAGTACTTTCCATATTTCGACGCCGCCCGGGCCACCATGATCCCGCAGCTCACAAACAACGGAATCCGCCTGAACGGAGGGTTCTGGAATCCGGACGGCACCGGATTGCTGGTCAGTGCCCAGTGGAGTGCTGACAGCACCTCAACCTACGATGCGCGGAAGTCGATCAGCGGGCATCCCTTCAGTCACGGCGAACATCGGCTCAGCACTCAGCAGGTCCTCGAAAACCGGCGCAACAATCAGCGTCTGGGCGACGGTCCGACATTAAATTTGGGAGGCATCACCGATCAGGAGCTGATCGAGGATCAGATTCTGGCTCCCGGCAGTGTGTTTGACGAAGATGACACGCTCGACTACGGCATCTTCGGAGGTACCTTCAACATTCTCGATCGGTACCTCATGAATCTGCACGGAATCCCCATTGCGAACGGCGGGAATCCCTTTGTGGTTGAACAAGTACCCCTCGGTATCACAGTTCCCTACGACATGGAATTCGTTCTGCGTCACAGCCTCTCGAGCTATGGCGCACAGGCTGATGCGGCGTTCAGCCCGATCTACGAGCGCAGCAGTCTGGTCGTTCGACCGATCCTCGGCGGACGCTACTACCGAATTGACGAGGGTTTCCGCTTCGACGGCGTCGACAGCGGCCTCGCCTATCCGGGCGGGGAAGCCGGAGTGGACGACTACACCGCCGTCAATCCGTTGGTGCGTGCTTTCCTCCAGAGTCAGGCCATCAGCGATCTGGCCGGCCCCCAGCTGGGGCTGCACTATCAGCTGGGAGACAACAAGGGCATCAGCTTCACCGGTGCAACACGCGTCGGGGTGATGATGAACAACGAGCGAGTAAAAATCCAGGGCGACAATATCGGAAACCACATGGGGATTGAAGTCGACGCGGCCGACGGAGGAGATGACAATGCCATCATTGTGACGGACGTCTTTGACACCGACACGACCGACGGACCATCGCCGAATGCTTTCCGTGACTCTTACAGCAGTTCACACGTATCACCCCTGTTCGAACAGGGTCTGAATGCTCAGATCCCCCTGTTCCAGCACGTTCCGATTCTCCGGAACGTCTGGCAGCTCGACGGGGCCAGTGCCAGCGTGGGCTGGACATACCTGCTGATTGGTGAAGTGGCAGACCCCAACCAGTCCATCTCCTGGGCATCTCGTCCCACCACCGGACTGTTTCCCAAAGTCAAGGTTGAGCGGGATAACTTCTCACAGCACTCATTCAACTTTGGTATCAACTGGCAATACTGAGTTCTCCGATCACAGGGCGTTTCTCAGCTCAGCAGGTGGCCTGAGCGTCCCGAGGCACTCGGCACAATGACAATCCGGACGGTCGCGTCAGCAAGTGGCAACTGACGCGGCCGTTCGTCATTTCGGATCAGCGCTCGCAGTCATCCCGAAGCCCATCTGTGGCATCCACAGGCGCGTTTCGGCCGCGGCATCACATTACGGCAGCTCGACGGTCTGCAGTGCCAGAACTCCGGCGTCGTCCTGCAGCAGCAGGAGCGCCGAGGTCTCATTCAGACGGTCCATCTGCACGACGCCCCGGAAGGCCTCAATCGTCTCATATGTCTGACCAGCCGTGGCACCGTCCCGCACTGGTTCAGCCAGTCCCTTGTTCTGCTGCAGCCCCTGTGTGCTGATCTTCATGACGCCCCGCGCACTGTTGCTCAGCAGCAGAAACTCTGCACCCCCCTTTCGGTAGGCGATCAGGTCGAGCGGTCGATTGCGGTTTCCGAGTTCCGCCACTGTGGTTCCGCGAACCCGCTTTCCGGCGGCAGACAGCTGTTTCACCGGAATTCGGACGAGCGGTGTGCAGGTATATGCGCCGACCACGCTGGGTTCTCCGTCGATCATCACGGGTACGAAGGTCCTCATCGCGGCGAAGTCCTCATCCTTCCCGTGCGCAGCGTGATAAATCTCGACGCTGACACCCTTGTCAGACTCAGCGAACGGGAAGTTCAGTTCGCGAATCGTCGAGGGTGATTTTCCGGAGCTGAGACCCGATACCAGCAGTTTTCCTCCGAACCATGCGATGTCGGTGATCGAATCCTGTCGCGGATTTCGCGCCCGACGCCCCTCTCCCACCACTTTATCCTCGGGAGGATCCGACAAATCGGCTTTGGCGAAGTGAATCCGGCTGAGAGACAGGACCTCCAGTTTACCTCCGCCGTCGACCTTCACGACGGCAGGCGATTCGTCGGCGGTCACGGCCAGAAACGCATTCCCGGTGGCCGGATTCACGGCGAGGTCATTCACCGCGACCTGGCTCGCTCTCAGCAGCCCCTTCAGGCTGTCGCCAAGGCTGCCGATGTTGACCGCTGCCGCGGCCGGATCACCCTGGGTGTCACCCGTCGCCACCGCGAAGACCGCGGCCCCCACGGCATCCCCGATAAACAGAATATCCTCCGGGCCAAATGCCAGACTCGAGGCCGATCGGATCTCCGGCGCGCCCTCCTTCAGTCCACGGAGTTCGGCTGCCACGGTCTCGCACGACGGTCGCGCAAGCACCAGCAGAGCCGCAACCAGGATGTATCGTCGCATGAATCTTTCTCCTCGCTGTTTCCTGACAGCCACACAACCAGCAGTTGTGTGGCGCATGCGCCACGTTGCCACAGCGGCTGAACGTCGTCACGGCGCAGAATTCCCGGGAATCCTCCAGAGATTTCCGGTCACCAATCTGCTGCAGGCTGCAGACTCCAGGCAGCGATTATCACCGGTGGAAACGCCGAAGGCAATCCATCGCGTCGCCTGGCAATTGCCCCCCGGTCCCGGGACGAAGAAAGAACCGGCTCGGCGTCGGAAAACTCTCCCGCGAGAGTTGTCCCGAGGCAGGAGACTGAGATATCGTGGATGACTGAGCCAGAATTTTGCGGGTTTGCTGTCGGTCTGCGCGCGATCGCGTCCGCAGGACCGCGCCCCCCCTGTTTCCGCAATCAATTCCCAGCGGTTGCACCTGCATTTACGAGACTTTCAGTATGTCCGCCCTGCAAATCGTGCATCACTGTCACCCGGCCCTGCGGTGGAAATCGCGCGATGTAGGCCAGATCGACGCCGGTCTTCGTTCCATGGTCGAACAGATGTTTGAACTGATGTATGCGGCAAAGGGCGTCGGTCTGGCCGCGAACCAGGTGGCCCTCCCGTGGCGGCTGTTTGTGATCAATCCCTCCGGCGATCCGCAGCTGAAAGATGAACAAATCGTGTTCATCAATCCCCGCATTACCCGGCGAAACGGCAGTGAGGAATCCGAAGAGGGCTGCCTGAGCCTGCCGGAAATCTATGGCCCGGTTCCTCGCGCCACTCGCATCGTCGTTGACGCATTTGATCTCGAGGGCGAACAGTTCGAAATGGAGCTGGAAGACTGGAACGCCAGGATCGTCCAGCATGAGTACGATCATCTGGAGGGCGTGCTGTTCACCGATCGTGTGAGCCCGCCGGTGCTCAGGGAACTGCAGCCCCTGATCGACGAGCTGGAGAGCCGCTTCCGACAGCGGCAGACCCTCGGCGAAATCCCGCCCGACGCCGAACTGAGGACAGCTCTGCGGGCACTGGAAAAGGCCGTCGAGACACCTCAGGCAGGTCCGCGAACCGCCTGATTCCCCCTCAAGCCACGCCACGATCAGTAGCGCAGCAGCGCCACAGCCTCACACCCATCCGGCAACTCCCCGGCTTCTGCCGTGATCACATCTCCGCCGTGGGACAGGGTCAGATGCAATGCCAAGTCGGTCAGGTCATCGTCCCCCGCCTGCGGCGTCAAATGCAGTTCGGTGTGCAGATTGTCCGAACGGAACGTTCCCCGACAGACACCCGCGCGATCAAATGCGAGCAATGCCACTCGCCCCTGAGCCGCCGCGCGAAGGATCTCTGAAATCTGCGTGACAGCCACCGCCGTGCCCAGATTGTCCCGCACCCGCTTCAACAGTGAATGCCGCCGCTCATCCAGCGCCGGCGCAGCCGCCGCCACAGCTCGCGAATGAAGCTCCGTCTCACTCCACTTGTCAGGACTTCCCGAAACACCACCGGGGACCCGCTGCGTGTACGAACACTCTGCCGCAAAGATCGCCTGCAGCGAATCCACCGCAGCGACAATCAACGGCGCCGTACGACCGTTCAAAGTTGACGTCACTGCCCCCGCCACATCGTGACAATACAATTCCAGCTCGGTCCGGTTTGTGTCAGCCCGCCCTCCTCCGCCGTGAAAAACAGCCGACTGCCGCCGACTGCCGCCAACTCGCCCGGAAGCATGTACCTGCGAACCGCGATCGGTCCCCTGCAGATGCTGTGCCTCCCCCTTCCCGTCCGGCATATCCGGGACGTCCAGCAGCCTCAGCCCGTTTGCCGTTCCCTCATAAAACTTCGCATGGTTCTCGC
>SYLK01000906.1 GCA_005809115.1 Planctomyces sp.
GGATGGTATCGGAGATCCGACCGGCGAATCCATTGAACTGAGGACGATCGCGGGAGATGTGGCGATCGGCAGCA
The DNA here is from genome assembly GCA_005809115.1 of Planctomyces sp. Taxonomy (GTDB): domain Bacteria; phylum Planctomycetota; class Planctomycetia; order Planctomycetales; family Planctomycetaceae; genus F1-80-MAGs062. The sequence continues at coordinate 75 of SYLK01000906.1, forward strand.
TTGTGATTTCCACCGACGAGGATCTGGCGCCTCTGGCGTCATCCGACGAGACGCCGGACCGAATTGTGATTCAGGCCGGGGCGCTGAATACCGGTGCGGTGAGTTTCGGCATTGGCGTCCAGATCCGAACTGATGGCGGTGTGGCACGGCAGTTCGTCTCGCGACCGGTGGTGGGAATGGCCGGGACAGCCTTCTTTACCGACGGGACGGGTATGATCGACCCTACGGTGCTGAACGCCGCAATCGGGGTGGATTACCTGACCGTCTATGTCATTCAGGTGGGTGTGGCCGGGGAAGAGAATCTCAGGCTGCATATCGACTGGCGCGACCCATTCCTCGATACCGTATCGCCCACGCTGGGTCCGGAAAATGGGATCGTGGATGCCCCCGTGGAGTCTGGTCGGATTCAGACGTTCCTCGTGGACAGCGGGGTGCGGACAATCGGGCATCTGTACACATTCAATGACTTCCGCGTGTTTGTCACGAGCGGAGTAACGGCCTTCGAGATTGATTTTTCGGTATCGCATCACGAGTCAATCTCGGTCACAGGCAGTTCCGTCGCGCAGGGCGGGCCTCCGGAGCCGGTGCCGGGAGGCAATATTTCGTCGACGGACAATGCCGACACACCCGCACCGCCGTTGCCACCCGAAGGCAGTGTGGACGTCACGGACGACGTGGACTCGAACCGGGATTTCTGGTTCGAAGGTGGAACGCTGCGAATTCGGATACCAACCATTATTCTGCCTCCGGTCGAGCCGGTGGTGGATCCGCCGAAGCCGGCACCGGCACCGGTTGCAATTGCTCCTCCGAAACTTCCCGTGCAACTGGTCGTTGTGCCGGAATCGCTGCTTGAGTTTCCGTACAGTTCCTATACGACGCAGTCCCAGGACATTTTTCAACTGCGGCGGTCGGATGGCGTGACACTGCGAGTGCAGCCGGGGTTTGAGGAGATCAAGGAGGAGCGTGGTGAGCTGCTGCTGCAGCCGGATCGATTAAAGGAATGGATCCGGGAACATCGGTTTCAGGATGGTCTGGGGTTTGAACTGTGGCTGATCACAACCAAGGTCAATGCCCAGGGTGACCTGATCAAGATTGAGCGTCCGGTCTTGAAGTTCGACATTGCGGATGAACGACCGTTTCCAAAGTCCGAGACGTTGCCCGATGAATTCCCGGAAATGAAGCTGGAAGAACTGCCCCTGGAAGAATCGTCAGAAGGTGCCGGGCTGGAAATCCCGGGGATGGAGCTGCCGGGTGGGCTGACTCCGTTGTCCCTCCGCACTGATGTCCGAGACACCGAGGACGGTGCTGCGGGTGAAAACAGTGAAGCCTCGCATCTGCCTGCTGACGGGAAGGCAGAGTCTGAAAGTCTGATCGAAGGGGACGACGTGTCGTCGCTGGAATCGGAGATTCTGCCGCCCACAATGCCCGGCAGTGCTGCGCAGTCAGCGCTGGCCGGACTGGCAGTGACCTCACTGTTGTCCGGGAGGCGCCGCCCTGGAGGTGTTCCGTCACCGGCGTCTGTTCGACTGGGGCGACTGCGTCAGATGGCCGAATAGCGTATCCCCGTGGCATCATCGGGCCAACATCAGACCGGTCGGCGAACAATGGCCGGATTGCCTTCGGAGCAACACCGGACATCGGGAGTTCACGGCGCATTGACAGGGTGCATGGGGCGATCCGCTGCAGGTCGCCAGGTTCCGCAGTAACGGATGAGAAGTCACACAATGAATCAGTCAGACCGTTCCCGGAAGCAGGTTCCGACCTCGAAGAACAGTCCTGCCTATGGAACTCGCCTGCCAGGCAGCTACGGACGCGATGGCGTACCTGCCGAGGCAGAGTTGCCGGCGGGGGCATCTGCTGCCACGGGGGCCGTTGCGCTCACAGATCACGTGAACCGATCGGCTCACGTGAACCGATCGGCGTTCGGGACACAGGCAGCTCCTGCCGGCCGTCTGGTGGCATCGGCAGGCACCCTGGCGGCACCGCATCGCGGGCTTCCGCCGGAAGACCGGATTCAGGCGGTCTCAGCGACCCAAAGGGCAGACGGACCGCAGTCGACACGGCTGCTGCAGCTGGCGCGCCAAAAACCGGGCGGCCCGAGTGGCAGCTCCGTGAAACCGTCACCCACGAGGGATCTGCCGCCTCAGCAACCTCAGCAACCGACTCCGCCGTCAGCCCGACGGTCGTGGCATCTCAGTATTCATCGACGGGATGTGACCGGAAAAATCGCCGCGACCAGCACGATCCGGTCCGGCAGTCAGATGCCGTCGTCGGGACTCCAGTCGGCAATGTCCGGCGAGAAGACCAGTGAATATGAAGTCCTGAGCCAGCTGGGGGCGGGGAACATGGGCGTCGTGTACCACGCCCGGCAGACTTCGCTGAACCGCGAGCTGGCGATCAAGACGCTGAAACCGGATCTCGCCGGGCTGGATCACGACCAGGCCATGTTCGTGTCTGAAGCCATGGTGACCGCGAATCTGGTTCACCCCAACATCATCCCGATTCACGATCTGGGACAGACGGGTGACGGCCAGCTGTTCTATTCGATGAAGAAGGTCACCGGCGTGTCGTGGAATCGCACCATTCGGGAGCGAACGCTGGAGGACAACCTCGATATCTTCATGAAGCTGTGTGATGCCGTGGCCTATGCGCATTCGCGCGGTGTCATCAATCGGGACCTCAAACCGGAAAACGTCGTCGTGGGAGACTACGGCGAGGTGATCGTACTGGACTGGGGCCTGGCGATCACCACAGAACATTTCGAAGAAAGCCACAGTGTCATCGTCGAGTTTCGCGGGGGTGTCGGGACTCCCGTTTACATGGCTCCTGAGCTGGCCGAAGAAGATGTGTCACTGGTCGGACCGCACAGTGACATCTATCTGCTGGGTGCCATTCTGTTCGAAATTGTGGAGGGATTTCCACCACACCTGCTGCGAGAATTCTGGCACCTGGAAGATCCCGAGGAACAGTTGAACGGCGTGATCTGGGCCGTGATCAGCAATCGCATCGAAGAACAGGTTGTCAATGACGGCGAACTGATGCAGATTGCCCGGCGTGCCATGTCCACCTCGCCCGGAGATCGATACGCCGCCGTGGAGGAGCTTCAGGAAGCCATCCGCGAGTACCGGATCACCGGACGAGCCGAGGAGCTGATGCGCAGTGTCGCGAATTCTCCGACACGAGGATACGCCGAGTTCCAGGCGGCCGTGGCACTTTACAGCGAAGCGCTCCGAAAATGGCCCACCAACCGGCGCGCGATTGAGGGAGATCGCCGAGCGCGACTTGCATATGCGCAGCTCGCACACAGTAAGGGAGATATTGACCTTGGCCTGCAGATTCTGGCCGGTCGGGACGATGCGGATTTCCAGCCGGTTGCGGCAGCCTTGCGCAAAACCCGGCTGATGCGCCGCGTTATCCGGGGGACATGGGGCGTGATGTCGGTCACGGCCGTCACACTGCTGTTCGTGGCCACCTTCTTCTGGCTTGAAGCCGAGTCGGCCCGGTCGGAGGAAGCCACTGCCAGGCAGGAAGCCGAGACCGCCAATCGAGACCTGATCTCCGCCAACGGCACGATCACAGATCTGCAGAAGAAGGAACAGGAACTCCAGCGCACGGCAGAATCCCTGGTAACCCGGGCGAATGACGCTCAGAAGCTGCTGGTTGCCGCGGAACAGGCGGCCGCTGACGCGAAGCGGGAATCTGACATGGCAGCGGTCCAGGCGGAGACGGCCCGGGCTGAGGCCGAATCCGCAAAACAGCTGGTGGTGGAGCAGACCAAACTGGCGGCACTCGCGAAAACACAGGCCGAACAGGCGAATTCTGCAGCCATCGCGGCCAGACAGGAGGCGGAGCCAGCACTGGCCGAGGCCGAAACACAGCAGGCTCTCGCAAAGGTCGCGGAACAGGCCATGTATGTGGCGGAACTGCAGGGTTTCAATACAAAAATTCGCGCATTCAACGATCTGCAGGACTACGACGAGGTTGTGACCACAGTGGAAGCCGCGCTGCAGCGACAAGGGGCCAACCCCGAAATCCGTCGCAACGCCGCGATTTTCGACAAACAACGGGCCGAGGCCCTGAAACGAGCTGGAAACTCGGTCATCGAAATCAAAGACAAGCCCGACCTGGCTGCCCTCAGCGCGGATGCTCGCACGATTGCCATCTACTCGCGCGGCGCACAGCCACTGCTGACCGTGCTGCAGCATCCGGAGCCGGATATCCGCCTCGGTCAGCTGACGCGGCAGGAGCTTTCCGCGCCTGCCGGTCAGGCGCTGCATATCGCTGTTTCCCAGGATGGAAATTCCATTGCGGTCGTGGGAAAGGATGTAAAACAGTTGTGGCAGCAGCAACCAGATCAGACCTGGACGCCCGGCCGACTCTCGGACTTCTTTCCCGCCTCCGCCGATCGTGCCGGCGACCGAGCCTTCAGCAAGGCGCTGTTTTCCGCGGACGGACGGTATCTGTGGCTGATTGGTGCCGACCCGCGAGGCACTGTGGAAATCTATCGCCTGGCTGATACCCCTGAGTTGCTGCTGCAGCAGCCTCTGGCCGGCAAGGCCAGCAATGGATTCCGGATTCGGGACGCTGTGCTGATGCCCGACAGTTCAGCGCTGATCGCGCAACTCGCACAGCAGGAATGCTATGCATTTCCTCTCGCGTGGAAGGACGGCGTTCCGTCGTTCACCGAGCTTTCGATTCGCGCTCCCGTACTGGAAGGCCTGAAGGACGACCGCCTCAAGGCTGCTGCGGACAAACCCGAGCGGCTCTTCCTCGCCCCGGACGGAAAGCTGCTGGCTCTGGTGTTCCGAAATACGGTGCTCCTGCTGCCTCGCACTGGCGAAACATCCCCGGAACTGTTCCCGTTCACCAGTCCCGACAGGATCGACACGCTGCAATTGTTTCGCTGCAGCTTTCCGGTCACGGATCTCGCCTTTTCCGCCGATGCAAAGAGGATCGTTACAGGGCATGACAAGCGCTACATTCAGGTGTGGGATCTCCAGGACGGCAGCTACCGCCCGAGCAGCGCGAAGGGCCTGTATCGGCACCGCTCCGATCAGAATACTTCACTGCGAGGCCACTCGGACGCGATCAAATGCCTCGGATTTCTCGGGACATCGTCAGAAAATCTCGTGTCAGTCGCAGCCAACAGGTATCTGAGGCGCTGGGACATCTCCACATACTCGGACTATGTGACCGAGATCAATCAGCTCGTGGAACTGCTGGGAGAGGAAAAACGTGACACCACGGATCTGCGTCCGGCGGGGTCTGCTCGACCGCCCGCTGACGCCGGACGGTGGCAGCCATCAACCGTGGCGGCTCGGCAGCGTGCTGGCGCACTGCTGCTCACAGGCGCACCGCTGCTCACAATCGCACCGGCACAGCCTGAGTCTGCTGCTCCTGCTGCTGCGGTGCAGCCAGCCAGCGTGGCGACCGAGCCAGTCAAAGTACGCCAGGGGCGAGGGCTGTTTTCTGCACGGTTCAGCCGCGATGGCAGACGGATTGTGGTGGGGGCCAACGACCTGGCCGCCCATGTCGTGGACAGCACCACGGGGCATCAGTCCAGGACCCTGGAAAACAACACCAGCGGCCGGGTGGAGCTATTCTTCAATCCGGAGCGAAACTCACTGCTGGAAGGACATATTTCCGAAATCGCCTCGGTGAAATTCGTGCCGCCGCGAGGTGATCTGCTGATGACGGCCGACTATTTCGGATCCATTTCGGTCTGGGACGCAGAACCCGATGACGACGGGATCGGGTACGAGAAATCGCGGCTGCTCTCACGATATTCCTTCAGCGAGTTTGCCGTGTCGGATGACGGTTCGCTGGTTCTGGCCGGAGGCGCTCGGTCGGATCCGGGCACGACTCTGAGCCAGGCCGAACTGGAACACTTCGGAATCCTCTGGCGGACCGATGACATTCGCCGCTCGCCCAACCCTCCCCACCTGCGGCTGCTGGATGGTCAGCATCCGAAATTCGCCATCACCGCCACGGCATTTTCGCCCGATGCAACCCTCGCCGTCACGGCAGCTCGACGTGGTCGGATCGTGGTCTGGAACGTCGCTGACGGCACGGTGCGGGCCAGCGCACTGGATTCTCACAATCATGATCAGGTGTCCGGTGTGTTTTTCGACTCGCCGTCGACCCTCGTCACTTCCGGTTATGACGGGCGTGTCGTGAGGTGGACCATTCAGGAGGACCAGCTGATTCCAGAGGACCTGACGGGCACCAGTGCAGAAGCAGTCCCCGATTTCATTGTCCGGCTGCGCCCGTCGCCAGATCGCAGCAGGTTCGTGACGTCGGATGTCTCGGTTGACAAGTCCGTGGTCTCTGCCGTCGGCACAGCTGCAGCGGTCGGCACCGGCGGAACACTGAACTTTACGGTCTGGTCGGCCGAAGGTCGCCGAAAACTGCTGTCGACGCCAGTGACGATTCCGGCTGAAGATGCCGGGAAGTCATTTCGGCACGACATTTCCTGGTCCAGCGACGGCAGTGAACTGGTCAGCATCGTGGATGGCGTGATCACCGTCTATGATGCCGCAGAGCTGCGGGTCCGGCAGCGTTTTCTGCAGGACAACAGTGGCGTTCGGTCTGTTCGCGGCGCTCTGGCGCCGTCTTCAGAATCGCATCTGCCGCAGATTGCGACTTTCGACGGACGATTTACGCATCTCTGGGATCTTTCCAGTGGCGCTCATCTGGCAGAATTTCGGTCACATGCCCCGTACAGTCTTTCCGCCGGCTTTTCCGCCGATGGTCGGCTTGTCGCCACAGGCAGCGATACCGTGCGCGTATTTGACGCCGATGAATCCAGTGCTGAACACGGACGCACACTCTTCCGTCTGCCGATCGGCCTGCAGCACCACAGTCCCGTAGCGTCCGTGGCGTTTTCGCCCGCCGAAGGCGACAACCGACTGGCCAGCATTGACCTGCACGGGGGGCTGACTCTCTGGCGCTGGGTTCCTTCCAAAGCCCTGCCGCTGAATCCTCTGTTTTCTGAGCCATCGGATGCTGCACCGAAGTCGGACCGGGCCAGTGATTCTGGCAGCGCAAATCGCGTCGCCTGGAATGCAGATGGTCACTGGCTGGGGGTGATCCGGCAGGGAAAACTGCGTCTGTTGAACATGCAGGCGGAAATGCCGCAGGCCGTAACGCTGCCACTGCCGGAAGGAATCGAGTGTCAGTTCAATGATCTCGGATTTTCCACAAGTGGTGGCCTGCTTGCTGCGGGGGGCGTGGCACTTGCGCTGGACACAAATGAACTCACCAGTTACGCGGTCGTGTGGAGAATTGTCGACGGCGGGGGCGTGCTGCTGGTCGGCACCATTCAGGCTGCCGGCAATCATTCCGTCGATGTCGCCTCTGCCAGTGGCAGTCGGGGCATCACGGCCATCGCGGTTGACGAGTCGACAAGCGAAGTTCTCACCGGCGGCGCTGACGGCCGACTGTTGCGGTGGCAGTTGCCGGCGGATGACACGGCGAGCGGTCCCACCCAGCTGGAATTCATCGCCGACAGGCAGCTCCGCAATGATGTCAGACCTCACGACGACCCCCTGAGCTGCATCGACGTCGCCAGCGACGGACGAATCGTGACGTCTGACGAGGGCGGCTGGTTTGTGATCTGGCCTTCAGCCGGCCGATGAACGGGGGGGGCGTTCTGACGAGCGATTGTTTACGCAGATTCGGTTCGGAAGTTCAGCTCTGCCGATGGAAAAAGCTGCTTGAGACGTCACCCCAAACGTCCCGCAGGGTTGCTTCGAGAGCGGCCGATCTGCGGCGTCATCGCTCCTCGACGACATGTGTCGCCTCGTCACTCTTCCTGGCATCTCGACCACTCGCGAAGCACCGCGGCCACGGAGGTTTTGTCAGGGGTTCCTGGAGGCTCTCACAAAACGGGGACTGGCTCCCGCCGTACTGCGAAAATCCTGCGAAACATGACTGCCAAAGGGTGCCTGTCCCGGTTTTGTGAGAGCCTTTTAATCTCTGGCCGGTCCCGGGCGACGTTTCGTGCCTCGGAATGCGTCGTGGCGGCGGCGCGTTCTGGATCTGTTTTCTTCGCCGGTCCCGACACAGACAACCTCGTACAGGATTGCTCTGGTATCTCCCGTACGCCGCAGAATTCGGCCAAGCCGCTGTCGCGCCTGCCGTGAGGACGCCATGCCGCCGATCACAATCGCCAGTTTCGCGGCCGGAACGTCCACGCCTTCATCCAGTACCTGATTGGCCACGATGGCGGGGTAGACACCCTGTTCAAAACCCTCCAGGACATCCAGTCGCTCCTTTCTGCCGCAGTGATTCAGCAGGCAGGGAATCAGAAATCGCACGGAGACGTCACGGGCCATGGCGTTCGAGCCGGTGAAGACAATGCATCGCTCCCCGGCGTGCAGTCGAAACAGATCTTCCAGCACTCGCAGCTTCTCTTCAGCACGATCTTCAATCGCACGTCGGGCGTGGTACGCTTTGAGTGCACGTCGGGAGTCGGCGGAAACCGCGCTTTCGGCGCACAGATCTTCCCACCGGAACGTGGCATTCTGCGATCGCTGCAGATGCATCCAGGACCGGACATCCTCGGACAGCCGGCTGTAGCGCTGCTGTTCGCGGTCGGTCAGATGCACCGGAATCCGGACGACGTCGTAGTCCGCAAGTGTCCGACCGCGAATGTCGTTCAACTGCAGCTCATAGACCTTCGGTCCAATCAGATCACTGAGATCAGAATCTCGTCCATCGGACCGCTCCGGAGTCGCGGTCAGCCCCAGCCGAGCCGGAGACACGGACATGCGGGCGGCGTCGCGGCGAATCGGTCCGGGCAGATGATGGCACTCGTCGAAGATGATCAGCCCGAAGCGGTTGCCCAGAACCGGCATCTGAATACAGGCACTGTCGTAGGTTGTGACCGAGACCGGATGAACGCGGCAGATGTTGTCACCGATGATTCCCGCCTCATAGCCGAGGCTGCGCAGAATCCGGCGGTGCCACTGATACATCAGGTCCCGCACCGGGGCGACGACCAGCGTCGCTGTCCGGGTCTGCTGCATGATGGACAGGGCGACTTCCGTCTTGCCGCTTCCCGTGGGCATGATGACGCAGCCTCGCCTGCCGGCCGCGAGCCACGCTGCCACAGCGGCCTGTTGCTCCGGACGCAGCTCGTGAACGGCTGTGTCGCGCCAGCCGACCGGAGCCCAGTCGCACACAGCATCCTCGAACTGAATCCGGCGACGTCGCAGTTCAGCCACAACGGCAGCGTAGTGCAGAGCGTCACACCGGGCTGCCTGCAGGCGGCCATCGTGCACCCAGACCCGATTCCCGAACCAGCGCGACAGCGCTTCCGCGGGAATCCCGGTCAACAGAAGTGTACCGGAGGCGAATTCCAGCCGAGCCGTCCGGATGCCGTGCTGATCAGGGAGACTTGTCATTGCCTTGCGCTGCCAACCGGGAATGCACTGCCGCCATTGAACGCAGTATGACGTCCCCGCGGCGAGCGTGTAACAGAAATCCAGGATTCCGACGCCATTCCGGCAGTATCTCGACGCCGTTCCGGCAGCATTCCGACGGCATTTCCGGAACAGACCTTCTGTCCGGTGGCAGACTCCGAGGGCGAACCGTCCCCGCGGGTTCCGTCAGATCATCCGGTTCCGCTGGCTCCCAGTGTTCCCGCAGCCCGGGCACGCCGACCATACACCAGTTCGAACAGCGGCGAGGCCATCAAAGTTGTGACAATGGCCATGACCACCATGATCGAGAACAGCTCCGGAGTGATCAGCCCCCTCTGAAGTCCGATGTTCAGAATAATCAGTTCCATCAGGCCTCGCGCATTCATCAGTGTCCCGAGGGCCAGTGCCGTTGGCTGGTCCGTCCCGGTCAGTCGGGCAGCCGCCCAGCAGGCTCCCCCTTTCCCCAGACACGCAGCCAGCAGGACAACGCCGCACACCATCCACTGGTCAGACGTTGTAATCAGGTCCAGTCGGGTGTTCAGTCCGGAGTAGGCGAAAAACAGCGGCAGCAGCAGAGCCGTGGTGAGCGGTTCCATCTGACGGGTGATCTCGGCAGTGGCCAGACCTCGCGGCATCGCGCATCCCAGCATGAACGCTCCGAAAACCGAGTGAATTCCGATGACGTCGGTCAGCCAGGCCGCCAGCATGAACACGGTCAGAACGACCGAGAACTGTTACGGGGAAACACTCCCGGCGCGGCTGACACGCTGCCCCAGCGGGCGCAGCAACCAGCGGACCACAGTCAGGACGACCAGTCCATATGATACGCCGCCACCAATGGCCCAGACCGCAATCGAAGCATCGGCATCGAAGCTGGCCAGAACAATCGCCAGCAGACACCATGCGGCAGCGTCGTCAATCGCTCCTGCGGCCAGTGCCAGCGTCCCCAGTGTCGTGCCTGACAGACCACGTTCGACGATGATCCTGGCCAGCATCGGAAACGCCGTGATGCACATCGACGCCCCCAGATACAGCATGGCCTCCATTCGGCCCACCTGGACGCCAAAGAAACCC
>SYLK01000907.1 GCA_005809115.1 Planctomyces sp.
CGTGGCACGCCTGCCGGAATCACTGAAACAGCAGCCCGTGGTCATGTTCTGTACCGGCGGGATTCGCTGTGAGAAAGCCGGTCCGTACCTCGAACAGGCCGGCTTCAGCCAGGTTTATCAGCTCGATGGCGGCATCCTGAAATATTTCGAGGAAGTTGGCGGGGATCACTACGACGGCGAGTGTTTTGTATTTGACCAGCGTGTGGCGGTGGATCCGGCACTGCGGGAAACCACGACCACCCAGTGCTATGTCTGTCAGCAGGTTGTGACTCCCGAGGATCAGCAGTCCGAGCGATACGTTCCGGGCCGGTCATGCCCGGCCTGCTACCGGGATGAAGCACAGCGGATGGCTGACCGACTGGCAGAACGTCACCGGCAGGTCCGGCAGCTGACCGCGGTGCTGCCGGGGAGTCAGCCGTGGTTCAACCGACGGCCGCTGAATGTCCCGGAACGGTTCGCCGGGCGACCATTGCTCGATTTTCTGGACGAATGGCATCCGCAGGTGGGACGCCCGGAGTGGCTGCGACGCATCCAGGAGGGTCTGATCGTGCCCGGAAAATCCACCGGGCGATCCCGCCGCCGACGGGCGATCACCGAACCGATTCCTCTGTCCCCTGACCGCATCGTGCGGGAAGGTGAGCGATTTGAGCACCTGCAGCCGGAGTCCACCGAGCCCGATGTGAACGGTGACATCCGGTTCCTGTATGAAGATGACGACTACATCGTGATCAGCAAGCCGGCACCACTGCCGATGCACGCCTGCGGCCGATTTCATCGGAATACGCTGCGACATTTCATCAATGCGATGTACTCCCCCGAACGTCCACACATGGTTCATCGGCTGGATGCGAACACCAGTGGCGTGCTGCTGATGTGCCGTCGTCAGCGGATCGCACGACTGATCCAGCCGCAGTTAGAAAATCGCACGGTCAGCAAGGTCTATCTGGCCCGAGTACACGGACATCCCGTGGCGGACCATTTTCTGTGTCAGGCACCATTGGGGCGCGAAGCGGAACACGGCGGAGTTCGTGAACCCGGCCATCGGGAAGACGACACGATCGGAAATCACAGCAGGGAGGCAATGACGCAGCTGACAGTGATCGCACGATCTGCTGACGGGACGTCACTGATTGAAGCGCGACCGATCACCGGGCGAACCAATCAGATCAGGGCACATCTGTGGTCGTGCGGATTTCCGATCTGTGGTGACCCGGCCTACCTGCCGGACGGACAGCTGGGTGTGAATCGAACGCTGCATCCGGATGAACCTCCCATGCACCTGCATGCCGCGTCAATCCGTTTCCGTGACAGCAGCGGCAATGATCGCCGCTTTGAAGCGCCGCTGCCGGACTGGTATTGAGCGTTGAGCCCGTCCGGAATGAATCACGTGCACACAAATACCGAAAAACAGGAACCCCCGATCGTCTCTGACCCCGTGAAACGACAATTTTGTGAGAAAACATGGCCGCAGCGGAGACTCTCAGATCGGTGCTGAAATGGAACCGGCTGGCGACTGCGACAGGATGCATCGTGCTCGCGGGACTTCTCATTCAGCTCCTGAAATCCGGACCTGTGTCGCGGACTGACGAGCGATCTGAGAACCGGGGAGCCGTGGCTGATCAGATGGGCGGAAAACGTATGGCTGCTGACTTGATCGTCGCCTGGCAGGACGAGCCTGACCACTTCACCCAGTCGCGCCGCCGGATGTTGATCGAGGACATCGCCGGGCGGGATGTGACTGACGAGACGGTCCTGCGGGCGATGGGAAAAGTTCCGCGGCAGGAGTTCGTGCCGGCCGACTCCCGTGACGCTGCGTATCAGGATTACCCGCTGCCGATTGGCGAGGGGCAAACGATCTCGCAGCCCTACATCGTGGCACTGATGACGCAGCTGGCCGGTGCCCGCAGGGGATGTCGGGCGCTCGACGTCGGGACGGGGTCCGGATATCAGGCCGCGGTCCTCGCAGAAATCTGTGAAGAAGTCTGCAGCATAGAGATTGTCGAGCCGCTGGCGCGACAGGCCAGCGCACGACTGGCGGCTCTGGGATATGATCACGTGCACGTCCGCCACGGTGATGGCTATCGCGGCTGGCCCGACAAGGCACCGTTCGATGTGATCATCGTTGCCGCCGCCCCGGACCACGTCCCGGAGCCGCTGGTCGAACAGCTGGCAGCAGGCGGACGGCTCGTGATTCCTGTCGGCCGATCGTACCAGGAACTGCTCATGATCGAACGAGACCAGGATGGCGAGCTGCACCAGCACCCGGGAATTCCCGTGCGTTTCGTGCCGATGACGGGGGAAGCCGAGAACCAGTCGCCGCCGGGTCGTCCGACGGACTAATGGGACAGCACCACGTTGATTTCCGTGTTCACGGCACCTGGCGGAGAGGGCGAGTGAGCAGCGTGCGCAGGAATTTCCACGCGAAACACGCCCGCGATCCCGCCTCTTCCACCCTGTGCACAACTTCCCCACCCTCAGGGGGGAAGAACGACATCCGAGTCTTACGCTGTGTCATGCGCGCATGATTCTATGCCACAAGTGGCAGTCAATGATCGTGCAGCCAAACGATGCTTCCCAGGAGCGTGTGACCTTGTTTCCTGACCCTCCAGTGGCGAGTTCCGGGAATTTTCGCGATTAACCTGTGGACGTGCAGGCGTTTCAGCATCCGTGAAACCCGGTTCGCCTGTCGCCGACGCTCCCATGGGTCCCGGGAATCCCACGACAAGGACGTCCGAATATCGGAGTTGTGGAATCCCCGAAATGCCTGGGCTCCCGAGAGCACAGCCTGGAAGAGTAGGACGTCGTCCCGGCGTGCCGGGTTGAAGCCGGCAAAGCGACGGCCTCGAGACACTTTCGATTCCGTCAGATCGGCAACCTGCTGATCAGCCGGCGTCGGATCATTCACAACGGACAACGCATTGAGATAGCAGTCGTTGGCGGCGCGACACACTCGCTGATGACTCGGCACGTTGGCCACACATTGATTCATCGGGTACCACACCATCTGGAGACGCCCGTTTCGTGTCCGCTTCCCCCGGACTCGAAATTCACGCGGAGAATCGATCACCGTCTCCACGCACAGAACCAGACCAGACTTGTCATACATTTTGATCCAGTTCTCGTTCACCTGATGCTTCACACGAGCACCGGATGCACGTTGCTTCCTGCAGCCCGTCAGAACCTGACCGAGAAAATTCCCGGTCAGCTTCCGACCCGGAAACGTTAAGAATTCGCCCGCTGAGAAATTCACCAGGGCATGGTCCAGCAGCCGCGGAAAAAGGTCCGGCAATTTCGAGCGATCCGAAAAGATCACGTCACTGGCGTATTCCGCCTGTTCGGTGACCCAGTCGTGACCATTGACGTACACCTGGATGGTATACGGAAACCAGGTTTCCTGAGTCGACAGCACCGCAACCAGTCCTTCAGTGACCCGGTCCCGGTGAATGATGTCCTGAATGAATTGCTCTTTGGAAAGTTTTCCCTGCCGGAATTCGCAGGGGCGATTGGCTTTGACCGCAAACGCCGTGGCGTGATTGACCCCCTCTTCGGATCGCTGATCCTGTCAAAACACTACTCTGTCTGACCGATGGAGAGCGGGCAAAGCCCGCGTTAAGCGTTCTGACGACGTGCAGGCTGATCTGGCTGCGACTGACCTTCCAGGCGGCCGAGCAATCGCAGCAAACCATCCAGAATTGTCAGCGGGTGTGGCGGGCAGCCTGGGATAAACAGATCGACCGGGAGGAGTGAGCCGCAGCCGTTATGAACTTCGGGATTGTCCCTGTATGGTCCGCCGCTGATCGCGCAGGCTCCCACCGCGATGACCAGCTTCGGAGCCGGAACAGCGGCGTAAGTCGCGAGCAGCGCCGTCCGCATGTTTTCGCTGACCGGGCCGGTGATCACGATGCCGTCTGCGTGCCGCGGTGAGGCAACAAACTGAATGCCAAAGCGGCTGAGATCGAACACAACCGTGCTCAGTACGTTCAAATCCGCCTCGCACGCATTGCAGCCGGCGGCGCTCACCTGCCTCAGCTTCAGCGAGTGGCCAAACAGCCTGCGGGATGTCTCATCAAGCGCCGCCGCTCGTTCCAGGAGCCGGCCGTCAAAGACCAGGTGATCACGTGTTCGTGTCGCCAGTCGGTATTCCGTGGTGTAGTGGATGGCTTCTTCAGGGCAGGCTTCCATGCAGTCCGTGCAGAACAGGCAGCGGCCGAGGTCCAGTCGCAGTCCGCTGTCGTCGATCCGGATCGCGTCCGTCGGGCACGCCTCGGCGCAGCTTCGGCACTCGTCCGGGCATTTCGACGAATTCACGACTGGCAGCCCGCGAAAGCGATCAGGAAGTGTCGGCTCCTCGGACGGATACGCGATCGTGCGATGCCCTTGTTGCAGTCGGGCCAGGAGAATATCAAGCATGGATCGTCCTCAGAGGTCGTGACCGCAATACGACAGGTTGAAACTCTTGTTGCACAGGGGGAAATCTGAAATCTGCTGATCTCGCAGCGCGACCGCCAGCCCCATCCAGTTGTGGAACGACGGGTCCACGATCTTGTAGCGTGAAAAACGGCCGTGCGCGTCGGTCAGGGCGACATGACAGACTTCGCCACGCCAGCCTTCAATCAGCGACACGACCAGATGATTGGGTTGCAGCGGTCCCGCTGCAGCAACAAGTGCCTCGTCGGAAATTGAAATTGCCGCCAGCTCGTCGCGAATGAAGGACACGGAATTCTGAATTTCCTGCCATCGGACATTGGCGCGGGCAAACACATCGCCATCTGGTGCAGTCGCCAGCGGAGGACGAGAGAACCGAAATCTGCCTGCTGGAAATTCGTGACGCACGTCGCGCGGCAGACCACACGCGCGAGCCGCCGGACCGACCAGTCCCAGAGCAATCGCGGTTTCGCGAGACACCGTGCCGGTATTTTCGAACCGCGCCTGAACTGATGCGGAGTTGAACAGCAGCTCGGCGGCGTTCTTCACGTCGCGGAAAGCGGCTTCGAGGCGTTCCAGTGCCAGGTGTGCTCGCGTCGCATCCACGTCGAACGCAACTCCGCCGGGCCGGACGAGGCCGCGACCGAAGCGACTGCCGCAGATCAACGCGGTCAGATTGAGGAAGTCGCCGCGCAGCCGGCCGCAGAAGGAAGCGGTCGGCAGGAAGCCCACATCGCCAGCCAGCGCGCCGAGGTCTCCGCTGTGATTGGCGAGGCGTTCCAGTTCCAGCGCAATGCCGCGCAATACCTCCGCCCGGCGAGGAAGATCACACCCCGCCAGGGCCTCAACTGCCTGACAATACGCAGTCGCGTGCCCGATCGAAGTGTCGCCGGCCACCGTCTCAACGGTGTGAATCGTGCGTTTGTGAGGTCCCCCGACGAGCGTGCGTTCCGCGCCCCGGTGCTGATAGCCCAGCGAAATTTCCAGATGAAAAACCTGCTCGCCATAACATTGAAAGCGGAAGTGACCCGGTTCGATCACACCGGCATGCACGGGGCCGACCGCGACTTCGTGGATTTCTTCGCCTTCAACGCGATAGTAGTCAGTAACGCCGATGATCGGCACCTCTCCCGGCCGGCGCCCCCAGGCGTCGTGCCCGAGGCGGTATGACGAATGGAATCGAACGGGCTTGAACCAGGGGTGCCCGTCTGGATGAACTCCGAATTGTTCGGCCAGCTCGCGCTCGAACAGATGAGCCTGTATGCAGTCGGGAGTCAGCGAAAGGAAGTTGTCGCCATCCAGCCGCGTCCTGCCGACACCGAGTGCCGGCTGAGTGCTGTCAGCCAGCACCGCGAACAGGTCCACGTTGTCGGACCCGGCTGAGGTGTCGCCAAACAGGGCCGAGATTCGCTGGCCGGCGGCCACTCCGTCCACAATCGACCGTCGAAAGTCGGTGAATGGCATCTCGGGGACCTGACCGAGCGGAACGGCCTCGCCGTTCCGGATCGCTGCGAAGTCTGTGCGGTTGCTCATCGTGGAGCCTCCAGGAGCGCGGCCGCGTCACGCAGGAGCGATTCCAGGGGAGAGGGAATGTACAGGCCCATCAACAGGACGAGGGCCATAAACAGCAGGATCGGAGCACAGGTGCCAAACGTGTCGTGAAAGCCATTCGGCGCCGGCTCTGCGGGCGCTTCACCCTGAACCACGGCGAGCACGGTAGTTCCCATGCCGACGAAAACGACCGTCAGAAACCCGAGAAACAGCCCCGCCGACAGAAACTGGCCACTGCCAATCGCGGCGCTGACAATCGTAAACTCGCTCACGAACGGCCCGAACGGTGGAGCGCCGGTAATTGCGAGAAAGCCGGTCAGAAACAGCGCACCCGAAACCGGCAATCGCTGCATCGCGCCCCGCACATCATCCGTGGATTTGCTGCCATAAGCGCGATGGATGTTTCCCGA
>SYLK01000908.1 GCA_005809115.1 Planctomyces sp.
GGCGGGTGAGCGCCGACTTCTGCGGCCTGGCTCGCCGGCAGCGGCAGCAGCAGGAACCGGACTGTCTGCATCTGTACTTCAACGGCTGCGGCGGAAATATCGGAGCCGGCAAATACAACGACGGTTCGAAGGAGATGCGGCCGGTGCTCACCGGGCGAATCCTGGACGCCATCGTGGCGTCTGAAGCCAGCCTGCAGCCGCAGCCGATCACCCGCCTGCACTGGTCAACCCGCGACATTCTGCCGCCGACGGACGCCCGTTACAACGAAGACCTGATCATGAGTCAGATCAACGACCGCAACCAGCCGGTCGTCAATCGCAATCGTCCATCGTACACGGTCGCATGGATTCGCCGGGTCCGGCAGCTGGTCCCGATTACGCTCAGTTCCCTGCACGTCAATGATGTGTCAATGCTGCATCTGCCGGCCGAGGTCTTTGTTGAATACCAGCTGCGAGCCCAGGCGGCTGCACCTGATCGTTTTGTGGCGTGTGCCGCTTACGGCGACGGCGGGCCGTGGTATATCCCGACCGCGGAAGCCTACCCGCAGGGCGGTTATGAGGTTAGTGTCGCCTGGTGCGACCCCCAGGTTGACGGCATCCTGACAGACGGAATCCTGAACCTGCTGACGTCGGCCACAGAAGCGTGACGATGCAGTCTGGTGACCGGCATGAAGATCGGGACGCCGTCTATCGCGACGTTACCCGTGCCGCCGGCTTCGGATTGCTGGCGAACTGCCTGCTGGCCGCCGCCAAGCTGGCCGGGGGCATCGCGGGTCAGTCATTTGCACTGATCGCCGATGCCATCAATTCACTCGGTGATGTGGTGACAACGATCGTCGTGCTGATCGCATTCCGCGTCGCGCAGAAGCCTGCTGATCCGGAACATCCCTACGGGCACACCCGCGCCGAAGGGATCGCCGCGTCCAACGTCGCTCTCCTGATCATCGTTTCCGCAGTCCTGGTGGCGTGGGAAACGGTGACCCATCTCGGAGCACCCCGCATAATGCCCCCGGGCTGGACACTCTGGGTGGCGGGAATCAACGTGGTCGTCAAAGAGGGGCTGTACCACTATAAGGTCCGCGTCGGTCGCCGCACCGGATCAACGGCCATCATCGCCAACGCCTGGGATCATCGCGGAGACGCACTCTGCGCGCTGGCAGTACTCGCTGGTCTGTCTGCGGTACGCTGGGGTGGACCGGGTCTGGCATGGGCCGACTCCGCCGCGTCATTACTGGTGGTAGGAGCCATCGTCTGGTCCGGCGTCGCGCTGTTTCGCAGAAGCGGCAGTGAGCTGATGGATGTTCAGGCGGAACCGGAACTCGTGAATCAGATTCGCAGCGCTGCTCTGCGGGTTGAGGGAGTTGCGGATGTGGAAACGCTGTGGGTGAGAAAATCCGGCATTGAATACTTCGCCGATATCCACATCGAAGTTGATGCGGAGATGACGGTGGCCCGCGGACACCGCATTGGACACGATGTCAAAGATCGGCTGATGCACGAATTCAGTGCCCTGCGGGACGTCCTGGTCCACCTGGAGCCACACCCGCATATCCATCCTCAGCCCCCGCCGTCCGCTGCGACCGGTCCACAGAGCCACAGCAGCGGGAATCCCTGTCAGGTGCGCTGATGATTCGGGAACATCCTGCTGCCGCTTCAGGTCTGCGGAACAGGCTGAACCGCGTCCATTTGCGCTGCCAAAGAAGTAGTATTCTCAGGGGCTTTCGGAAACAGGTGGTGCGGCTGCGAGGCGGAGTCACCGTGACACTTAGGAGGCGAAACTATCCGAGAAACAGCAGGAGAGAAACAGCAGGAGAAACAGCAGGAGAAACAGCAGGAGAAACAGCAGGAGAAACAGCAGGAGAAACAGCAGGAGAGAAACAGCAGGACAGGCATTGCAATTTTCGTTGCGGGTTTCGAAGGTGTCGACTGAAGCAATTCGTCGCTTTCTCCGGAGGGGATGTCAATGATGGTGGCACGCTGGTTTCAGGTGGGTACCTCGGTGACTCCGTAATACGACTGCGTCTCGCGTCGCGTGCTCCTGTCACGTTGATCAACAGATTCGGGCTGCCCCAGCCGATGGCCGAGGCGGAACGCCTTCGTGTGCCTGCGGCACACGCCCGGTTCGCGAACGTGCCGCCCGACCACTCAGGCGAATCTCTCGCGGCGTTGTGTACACACCATGGCCCGATCTCCCGAGCCCCGGGGGCACTGGCAGGGACTTAAGCGTTCTGGCTGGCGAGAGGGGTACGTCAGTGCCCTGATTTTCTCGTTATTCTCAGCGAATCAAGGGATTGACATCCCCCGCTCGCCTTAATCGGACAGCGCCAGGTTCGTTGCACGGCATGAATTTAAACAATTACTTTGAAACGACTTGCGACGAATTGGCCGACGCAGAGAGAGTCTGGAGCTACATGAACGACTCGTCTGTTACCAACAAATCGCGAATACGCCCGATCATTCCTGCGCGCCAGATCTTCCAGCACGCACATCTCATCGTCTGTCAGGTTCAACGTCATCATCGGCGAGGAAGAGCAGAAGTAGAATGAACAATCATACACTTCTTCAGAAGCCGGATATGAGTGTTCGGGTGATCAGTTTTCTGGATCGGACGTGGGAGCCGCCACGACTGGAACGCTGCACCCTTCCCACGGCTCGGCAGAAGCCGCGCCACTCTGGAAAGTCGCGTGATGCGTTGTCCAGTCAGGCTTCCGGCCGGGGCTTCCGGCCGGGCATCACCCGGCCGATCCTGAGCAGCCCTCGGAAAGTCGACAAGTTGAACACCGCGAGCGGTTGAAGTACACGCGCAGCATCATAGGATGCAGATAGACCGGGAGATCACCTTCGATCTCGCAGGATCGATTGTCGCCTTCGCTCATCTCTCAAGGACTAGGTTGTCCGTCATGGCCAGAACTGAACAGGTGCGCAGTTTGTTGTCCCAGGTGATCGATCCGGTGCTGGATCGTTCGCTGGGCGACCTGCAGATGCTTCGCGACGTGGTATCCGACGGACAAACGATCGTCGTTACGATTGAGCTTCCGACACCGGCGTACCCCGATTCGGATCGGCTGAAACAGGCGGTCACGGAACGGGTGAGGCCACTGCTTGATCCGGGTCAGTCGGTTCGGGTGGACATGACATCGACAGTTCGCGGCAAGGACGCGGGTGGGCGGGTGGGGCTGACGATTCACAACATCATCGCGGTGGGCAGCGGGAAAGGAGGCGTGGGCAAGAGCACGGTGGCGGCAGCGCTGGCGTGTGGCCTGCATTCCTTCGGCTGTCGCGTGGGGCTGATGGATGCGGATGTGTATGGTCCCAGCATCCCGCACATGATGCATGCGAGTGGTCGTCCGGCAGCAACTGAGATTATGGACGCTCAGGGCAACAAGGTTGTCCGAATGGAGCCGATCGATGTGCAGGGCGTGAAGCTGATGTCGATGGGATTTTTTATCGAAGAGGGCCAGTCCGTGGTGTGGCGGGGACCGATGCTGCACAAGGCCTTGACTCAGTTTCTGAAGGACACGCAGTGGGGTGAGCTGGACTATCTGATCATTGATCTGCCGCCGGGGACTGGTGACGTGTCGCTGACGCTGTCGCAGCAGGTGGCGCTTGCCGGGGCGGTTGTGGTCTGCACGCCGCAGCAGGTCGCCCTGCTGGACGCGATCAAGGCGGTTGACATGTATCGCAAGGTCAACGTGCCGGTGCTGGGATTTGTGGAGAACATGTCGGGCGAAGTGTTTGGCCGCGGAGGTGCCCGGAAGGCGGCTCAGGACCTGCAGATCCCGTTTCTGGGCGAGA
>SYLK01000909.1 GCA_005809115.1 Planctomyces sp.
CTGGCTGGTCCCTGTCTTCGATCACGGAAATCAGGATCAGGATCAGGAATACTCTTTCAGGTATGCGCCGAGATGGACTTTCTTTCGGGTGCTGTCGGAACTCATATAGCGGATGTTTCCGAAGATCGGTCGCTCTGGTCCCCACGGACGGTCGTAGCGGCCGAGCACCCAGAAGATGCCGGAGTATGAGTTCGGGTTGCGACCGTCGATCGCATATTTGTTGTTGAGTTCGATCATCACACGGAGCGCTTCGCGCGGTGTCGCGGTCCATTCGAGAATTTTCTTGCCCCAGAGCATTCGCAGGTAATTGTGGATGCGACCCTCGCGGACGAGCTGCGTCTGGGCGGCGTTCCACAGTGGGTCGTGCGTCGCGGCGGCAGCGAATTCGTCCAGCGAATAAACGAATGGGCGCGGATCGCCCTCATGTCTGGCGAACGTCGCCTGCGCCCAGCCGGGCAGTGATTCGTACTGGTCGTAATCATCACGGTGCGAGGTCATGTTGTACCCCAGTTCCCGCCACGTAATGAATTCGTCGAGCCACGACTCTGCACCGGGACTGGCACCCCACCAGCCTTCTCGCCTACCGCCGGTTTTCTCGCCGAGTAACGCGGGCGACCATTCTTCTCGCAATGCCAGTTCGTGAAACATCTCGTGCGACGAGATGTGACCGAAATGCAGATACGGCGACAGTCCGCTGCGATTGTCGGCATCGGGGTCGTTGGCTCCCGCCGCGTAATGGTGCAGATGCTGGTCGAGAAATTTCGTCAATCGCTGTCCAGCCGCCGTTGATCCGCCGCGCGTTCCGATGATGCTGACCGAGTGATCGATCGGCAATGCTGCGAGTTCCGTCTGGTCACCGGACAGCAATGTCGCTGAGACCGCCGGCCAGCGCTGCGTAATCTCCGGCCGCAGCGATCTGAGTGGCGGAAGACGCACGCCTTCCAGGGGGTTCGCCTTCGGGAATTCTTCCAGGAAGGATGGCAACTGCTTCTGCAGGAACGCTCGGAAAGAGAAGGCCGTGGTGAAGACGCGGTCGGTCGCACGCAGTGGCAGCAGACCGTTGGAGTCGACGGCCTCCAGCCGCACCGTCACTCGAGCCGCCGCTGCCGACACCATGCCTGGCAGAAAGAAAGACGGGAAGTCGTCGGTCACGATCACGCAGGCTCGCTGAGCCAGCGCGGTCAACAGTCCTTTGTCCGCATCCGGCAGCGGTTCGACATACGGGAAGTACAGTACCCCGGGATTCCTGAGCGCCTCGATGCGAGCGGCGTTTTCGGCCATGCCGTCGATTACAAAGCGATGAATTCGATCGCTGGCCCACCGATACTCGATTCGCAGCGGCTCGAAGATCACCAGGGATTTTTTCAACTCGACGGCTGACTCCACGGCGCGCTGCAGACTGAAGTTCCACGATAATCGCCGAAACGCAATCATCCAGTACAGAACGAACTCACCATCACTCCGGACAGGAGCAGAATTGCAGTTGCGGATGCGAGAAGCTGGCACCATGAATCGAAAGGTCCTTTGCTCGGCAGAACAGTTGTCAGTTCATTCTCCAGATCGCGAAGTTCAGCAGAGCGGCGAATGTGGTCCAGGCGAGATACGGCGTCATCAGGAGGGACGCAACCGCAGATTTGCCGCAGAACGCGAGGCCAGTGGCAACAATGGCGATCCACAGAAGGATGATTTCGGCGAAGGCGAGTCCCGGCCGCTGCAGCCCAAAGAACACGAAGGACCAGAGCACGTTCAGTGCGAGTTGCATGCCAAACAAGGTCAACGCTGATCGAGCGGCAGACCATCCGTGGCCACGCCACACGAGCCAGGCCGCGATCGCCATCATGAAATACAACACGGTCCAGACGGGACCAAATAACCAGGCGGGCGGCGTCCAGCCCGGCTTTGCCAGAGTTTGATACCACCCCGCCACCGAAGTTGATGTCACCGCTGCTCCTGCTCCTGCCGACGCGAAGCAGACCACGATGAAGCCGATCAACCATGCGACTTGCCGAAACATGGTCGGTCGCGAGACCGTCGCCACGTCGATCGAACTTCGAGCTGTGTCTGCGATGCCGTTCAACATGCCAGCGAACACAAACTGATGAAGGGGGTAGATCCCATACCAATACAGCAGCCCGGCCAGTCCCCGGGGATCGAAAATCGCCGTCTGACGAATCGTACTTCCTTGTTCACAGGGACTGACCTCAAATTCCAGCCATGCCCGTCCTGGCAATTTCATCTCAGCCCTGAGTCGCAATCGATGGTTCGACTCAAAAACTTCAACACGCCAGAAATCGAGCTGGTCGCCCACGCGCAAGTTGTCCGGATCGCGCCGGCCGCGTCGCAAACCGACCCCTCCGAGCAGCAAGTCCAGAAATCCACGGAGTGCCCACAACCAATTGCCGTAGTACCAGCCGGTCCGACCGCCGATCCGTCGTATCGGTGCGAACGCTTGTTCCGGGGGAGCACTCACCATGATCGTCCGTGAATCCACGAGCCGCGAACCATACCGTTGACCGCCCCATCCCTGCGGCTGACCGGCCGATGACAGAGCGTCGGACCAGCAGGTTTCGGCAAATTCCCGATCTTCGTTCACCAGAGCCCGAGCGATGGCATCGCCCACGGAACGGGGATGCACGGCGAACACGGATTCGGCCAGGTTGTTCGAGACGAGAGTCGGATTCCGCAGACTTTCGACGAGTTTCCGACCGACCCGGGCATAGAGGGGCGTCACGAGCCCCAACCAGAGGCTGGACAGGTATGGGGTCAGGAGTGGCACAGGAAGCATCCACCGCATTAACCCGCGCTGCCGGGCATACTCGCGCATGATCTGGCCGTACGAGACCTGGTCGGGGCCGCCGATTTCGTACACTTGTGAACCAGAAAGCGGATGCTTCCATGCGGCGAGGAGATACGCCAGCAGGTCTTCGATGGCGATGGGTTGCGCTTTCACGTGGACCCAGCGCGGACAAATCATGATCGGCAGGCGTTCGACCAGCGCGCGGATCATCTCGAATGACAGGCTGCCGGAACCGATGACGATCGAAGCACGAAACTCAATCACTTGCGAATGATAAGCTCGCAGGATGTCTCCCGTCTCCTGGCGACTGCGGAGGTGTTTCGAGAGCAGCTCATCGGGATTGCCGAGTCCACCGAGGTAAACCAGTCGCTCGACGCCGGCATGTGTGGCGGCTTTTGCGAAGTTTTCCGCCGCGATGCGATCCCGGGATTCGAAATCCCGGTTGTCACCCATCGAATGCACGAAGTAATATGCGGTCCCAGCGCCCGCGAACGCGGATTCGAGAGATGGGGGATCAAAGACATCCCCCTGAACAACCTCGGTGGTGCCGCTGACCCGATCCTGCAGTGCTTCAGGCCGCCGCGTCAAGCAGCGTACGCGGGCACCCTGCTGTTGCAGCAGCGACAACAGTCGACCGCCCACATAGCCGGTGGCCCCAGTCAATAAGATCAATCCCGACATCCTCGAACCCCAACTGCTCTGGCACTGGTGCTGCTGCTGCTCTGACCGATTTATATCCGACATCACGCCACGCGAAGAGTGAATTGACCTGAAAACGGCGTTTTCGGAATCACTTCTACTCGCCGCACCCATCGGATACGACCGAACAAACGGGTGCCAGGTCAGCTCCCGCATAACTCATGGCTTCTGTTCATCCGGGCGATCACTGGCAATCAGGGCAATGAAGGCAGAAGTCAGTAC
>SYLK01000910.1 GCA_005809115.1 Planctomyces sp.
TGCCAGCGCTCGCACTCCTCCGAAGTCAACGCCCTGCCCCCCGTTGTAGGACCACAGCTCCTTTGCATCGAACGTGCGAACTTCCGTTCCGGCCGCAACGTCCCACTCTTTCACGACTCCTGCCAGATCGCCCGACAGCAGCCGCTCACCCGAGTGATCGAAGGTCACGCTGTAGATGTGCTTCTGATGCCCGACGTATTCTCGGACCAGCGTACCATCCGGAATACTCCAGACCCGCACCATCTTGTCGTTTCCGCCACTGACCAGCAAAGTCCCGGCGGGATTCGCCGCGATCGAGCGAACCCAGTGTCGACCATGAGCAGCAATCGAGCGAATCGGAGTCGGAGCTTCCGCCGCGGTGTCCCACCATGTCAGCCGTCCGTCGCAGCCGCCACTGACCGTCAGTGCGCCATCCTGTGAAAATGCGAAGCTACTGATCCAGCTCTGGTGGCCGCCGGGAAAAAGTGTCTTCGATCCATCCGCAGTACTGAAGCGCGCCGCCGCCGTGTGCTCAGCGGCGCAGAATACGTAACGTCCGGCAGGATCGAACCGACAGCCAACCAGCGGTCGATCATGAGCCCACTCCGACACAATGTGAGCCTGACGGGCATCAGGCACGGCCGAATTCAGCAGCATCGGGATTTCCAGATTCGAGCTTCGGTCCGGAGCTGCATGCCCCCAGGCGGCAGGTTCACGTCAGCAGACCTTCAATTGGCTTCGATGACGGGTCCGCGATCGGCATCTCCCGACCATCAATGTTGAAGGATCCGGTTGAGTCAACACCCACTGCCTGCAGGTACGTGTGGAACAGATTTCCGTGATCCACCTGCCGATCAACGACTTCTGTCCCGCGTTCATTCGTTGCACCAAAGGCAACTCCTCGTGGGACACGACATCCCGCCAGACAGACGCTCCAGGCGGTGCCCCAGTGGTCACGGCCGTAGTAGTGGTTGATATTGGGTGTCCGCCCGAATTCCGACAGCACCACGATCAGCGTACTGTCCAGCATCCCACGGTCGGCCAGATCAGCCACTAACATGGAAAACGACCGATCAAACTCACCCATCTGTTCAATGTGGAAATTGAAATTCTCGTTGTGCGTGTCATAGTTGGAATGCGACAACTGCACGAACGAGATCCCGCTTTCCAGCAGCCGCCGCGCCAGGAGACAATGGCGTCCCAGATCGTGCTGCCCATACCGCTCCTGATCGCCGGCACTTTCCTGTGCAACGTCGAAGACATCCCGCCGTCGCATCAGCTTCTCTGCCTGATCGTAGGAATATGTGAACGCTTCCGTGACCGCGGTGCGACGCCGGTTCAAAAACCGTGCACTCACTTTTCGCCGGATGTCCTGCCGCGCTGCGTCGGACTGCTCTGATATCGATGCCGGACGCGCGGAATTCGCGGGAGGATTTCCGTTGCCAAGCTGCACACTCGCGTAGCGTGGCCCCAGCCATGCCGAATCACTGCCCCGACCGCCACCGCCTCCCGGAGTAATCAGAATGTGGCCCGGCAACCCGCTGTTGTCTGCAGAAAGTGCCTTCGCGGCGACTGCGCCAATCTGAGGAAACTCCAGACCGGGAATCTGCCGCCGCCCGGTGAGCATCATATAAGCACCCACCCCATGGTCGTCGGTCGATGTGTTGACGCCGCGGATCAGGCAGAGATGATGCATCTGCATGGCTGTCAGCGGCAGCAGTTCGCTCACGTGAAGTCCCGGGACGGTCGTGGGAATCGCCAGAAATGGCCCGCCCGTGTCGGTCCCGGGTTTCGGGTCCCAGCTTTCCAGCTGGCTCAGTCCGCCATGCAGATTGAAAACGACAATCCGCTTCTGTTTCGAATCCAGCATCGACCCGATCGCGGGACTGCCGAAAAGTCCGGTCCCGCCCAGGATCGCGCTTCCTCCGGCTGCCAGAGTTCCCAGGAACTGCCGCCTCGCCATCCCATGGTCTGCCGACCGACAGGCATATCGAAGTGCCATCATTGAACTCCTGCTGTGGATGAGGTGTGGTCAGTGGTTAAAGCGAAACTCGGCGCTGTTCAGAAGTCCCCAGACCAGTTCCTGAGCAGCCAGAGTGCGATCCGACGTTCCGGCGAGAAAATCGGTGACTTCCTGAATCTCACGTTCCGAGGGAAGACGGGTCAGGACTGACAGATAAAGGTCTTCGGCAGCGATCCGCGGGTCTGTCGCCTGACCGACTCGTTCCGTGATGTTTCCGCCGCCTGGAGCGATCCAGCCGTTGATCGCATCTCCGTTTGACGTAAACAACGCCTGATCGGGACTGGCAAAGAAATCGCCCTGAGGTTGTCCCGGTCCGCCGCCGTAAAACTGCGCGAACGTGGCGATGTGCGCCTTGAGTTTGTCGAAGACCCGCTGTTCAACGGCAGCGGTTCGCTGACTGATGGCAACGGGGTCCTGCTTCTGGGTTTCCGTCAGCGGCTCTGATTTGTCCAGCTCAGCAGATTCGGATTCGGCCTGCCGGTCATAGACTGCGGTCGCGCGAAAGATCGTCCAGCAGAGCTGCTCCGGCGTGAGCGGTTTCAGCCCGGCCAGGGCAAA
>SYLK01000911.1 GCA_005809115.1 Planctomyces sp.
AGAACGAACACAGGCGGACCAACAAGTCTGGTCTGCTGCACGGCCCTGCCACAGATCAGGTTCTCTGCTGCCGCCATCAGCGAATTGTAGCACGCCATTCCAGGAAGCATCGCGATCCGATTCCAGCGGCTCCAGTGCAGTTCGGGCTTCGCCATCAGCAGCCGCCACAGCCCCGACAGTGTCATGCCGTGCCAGATCACAAACCCGTTCTGTGAGGAGCGTTTGACTTTCGACACGGGAGCTGGCGAATACAGCGACATAATTCACTCCGCAGTCCTGAAGAAATGACGCACCCGCTGATGTGAATCGACGTTCTGCCCGGTGACCTCCAGCCAAACCCGCACTCGTGGCTCACCGGCGGAAACTGCCGAGCCTGGTGCCGGCAGATCCGGTAACTGTCGTCCGTTGAGACCAGACAGCGTGTTCATCATGTCCGCGGGCATCCTCACAAGACAACGATGATCTCACAGAATTTTTTCGCGTGAACCCGCGCATCCGGTGCACGTGGTTCCCTCGGGGAAGTTATTCTCATTTTGCGGGCGCCTCCGGACTCTGCTTGTCGAAGTCCCCCGCGGACACAATATAAAGTCGCTCCGGCACGATGTGTCGCCGCAGCGCCTCGTGCACGTCCCGTCCGGTCAGCTGCTGAATTTTTTCCTCGAAGTCCGCCACATACTTCATGTCGCGGCCGATGAACCGCCAGGCCTCCAGCATCGTCGCCAGTGAGCGATCCGTGGTTCGTCGGACCTGCTGCTCCTGCAGGTAGCCGTTCTTCGCGTCCGTCAGTTCCTTTTCGGTGATGCCTGAGTCAAGGAGCTTGCGGAGTTCTTCGTGAATGGCTTCGTGCACCCGGACCGAGTTTTCCGGATTGCAGATCGCAAAGATGAAGAACACGGTCCTCTGATCGACCGCCGACGGCTGCACCGCTGACTGAATGGTGTAGGACAGTCCTTCCTTCTGACGGACGCGGTCAGCCAGTCGGGACGAAAGGCCTCCTCCACCCAGGATGAAATTGCCCAGCGCCAGCGCCGGATAATCCGGATGATCATCCCGCATTGGCAGCGTCATCGCGGCGACCCAGGCGGCCTGCGCCTTGTCCGGCGTGCTCACGCGAACCAGCTCGCCTGCTTTGTTGTTCACTGACTCCCGCGCCAGCCGTTCAAACGGGACGCGCGGCTTCCAGTCCGCCGTCACCTGCTCCACGATCGGCAGCACCTGCTCCGCCTCGAAGTCTCCCACCACGGACAGCTCACCGGTTCCCGCGCTGACCAGGGTCTCGTAAAGCTGGCGAATCTGTTCGACTGTTACCTGGCGATACCTTTCGATCTCTTCGGCAAGTGAAGCAACGTAACGCGGATCCTCGGGCGGATAAACGCTGATTCGCCGCTGGACCAGGTTCATGGCGATGCTCGTGGGCTCAGTCAGCTGCTGCCCCGCAGACGCCAGCTGCTCCTCGCGAATCAGCTCCAGCTCCTCGGCTGGAAACTTCGGTCGTCGCAGGATTTCCTGCAGCAGTTCCAGGACCGGCGTGACGTTCTCCCGTCGGGTTTTCAGGCTGACCGTGACGACCCCGGCATCACCGGAAATCGACATCTGCGCGCGGTACTTGTCCAGAGTGTCTCGGATCTGCTGTCGAGACAGGTTTTCTGAGCCGCGCAGCAGCATTTCCGGCAGGAATTCCGCAGCCGAGGCGTGTCCGGTGAGTGCCTGCAGGTTGCCGTACCGCAGCGTCAGTCGCAACTCCACCGATGCGCCTCTGGTCTTCCGCGGCAACAGTGTGTACTTGATGCCGGAGGCCAGCTGGCCACGCACGAGACGAGCTTCGATGGCCATCGGAGCGGCGTCAAACTCCTCGCCCTGCACCACGTCCTCCCGACCCTTGTAGTCGCCGATCATTTCCGCCAGTGCCGGAGTCGACGGAATCGCCGTTCGCTGCGGCGTTTTGGTGGGTTCAAACAGCCCCGCAGTCCGGTTGGAGCGTGTCAGGAAGTCTGCAGCCACTCGCTGGACGTCCGCTGGAGTCACCTTTTCGAGGCGGTCTCGAAACAGGAAGAACAGCCGCCAGTCGCCCTGGGCCGCCCAGTCACTCAATTCCACGGCGATCCCGCGTGAATCGGAGACGCTGATTTCCCTCTGCCGCAGCAGTTCCTGACGCGCCCGCTCAACCTCCTCGGCCGTAAACGGCGTCTCCACCGCCGCTTCGACAGCGTCTGTCATGCTCTGCAGCAGCGTCACCGGGTCTGTGGCCTGCGCCGCCTCAGCCGCGAACAGCAGCACTCCCGGATCATGGAGTGCATACGTGAATCCGTAAACCGACGCGGCAATTCGCCGCTTGACGAGTGACTCGTAAAGTCGCCCCGACTGTTCGCTCGACATCAGCGTTGCCAGCACATCCACAGCCGCAAAGTCCGGGTGTGCTCCGGCTGGAATATGGTAGAGCAGTCCCGCCAGCGGGACGTCACCCACACGTCGGACAGTGACCAGCCGGTCGCCGTCCTGGGCAGGCTCTTCAGTATAAGTGCGGTCCAGCTGACGTTCCGGCCGCGGAAGCGCACCGAAGTATTTCTGTGTCAGTTCCAGTGCGCGGGCGGGATCAAACTTGCCCGCCAAAATCAGCATGGCATTGTCGGGCTGGTAGAATCGCGTATAAAATCGCCTCAGATTCTCCACCGGTACGCGTTCGATGTCGGCCCGATTGCCGATGGTTGACTTGCCATAGTTGTGCCATTCGAATGCGGCACCGAACATTCGCTGAATCAGGACTCGCTGCGGATTGTTTTCACCCCGCTCAAACTCACTCCGCACCACCGTCATCTCCGATGCCAGATCCTCTGCCCGGATCAGGCTGTTGACCATCCGGTCGGCCTCCAGCCGTATCGCGAACTCGAGATTTTCGTCACTGGCCGGCATGGTCTCGTAATAGTTCGTGCGGTCCAGCCATGTCGTGCCGTTGAAATCAGCCCCTCGCTCCTTCAGCTGCGCCGGGATGTCCGTATGCTGGGGAGTTCCCTTGAAGACCATATGCTCCAGCAGGTGGGCCATGCCGGCTTCGCCGTAGCCTTCGTGCCGGGACCCCACGAACACGGTCAGATTCACCGTCACCGTCGGGCGCGATACGTCGGGAAACAGCAGCACCTGCAGCCCGTTTTGCAGCCGGTACTCGGCGATCCCTTCGATCGCACGCACCAGTTCCGGAGTTTGAGCGGGCAGTTCCGCGACGGGCGCCGACAACAGGGCCAGGCACAGGCATGCCGCGGCCTGCGAACGAAAGTTGCTCATGAATGCGATCCTTGATATTTTTTCAGCCTGCAATCCCGCAGCAACTCCGTTGCCACGCGCAGACAGTACAGGCCAGGGCGGGAGGGTACGGTGGGACGTTATTCTGTCATAATCGGGCGTTCCCAGAAGTGTTCCACCGGACAGACTGCCGAATTTTCCCCGAAAATCCCACCGCCGTGCCGTGGTCTTCGCCATAGATGTCCGAGAAAAAGATGACGGTCACGGTGCCGGCCACGGTCATCGCAGCCAATACCCGCGATTTTCAACGACCCACGTGTTTTTCTGTTTTCGTCAGATTATCACCGATCCCGGAGCACGCGCGGCTGTCCTGCGGCGATATGATCCCCGGACCGATGAAAAGGAGTGTCACGGATATTCGCAGATCAGCGTCAGCAGGACTCAGAATCATTTCCGGCGGTCAGACCGGCGGTCAGACCGGCGTGGACCGGGCTGCGCTGGATGCGGCAGTCACTGCCGGGCTGCCAACCGGAGGCTGGTGTCCCCGAGGCCGTCGCAGTGAAGACGGCCTGATTCCACCGGAATACCCGCTGCGTGAGACAAATTCCCGATCGTATGCTCAGCGCACGGAATGGAATGTGCGGGACTCGGACGGAACATTGATTCTGGTCCGCCACGACATCTCCAGCGGCACACGACTCACGATCGCAGCCGCACGCAGCCTCAGAAAAACTCTGCACATCGTCTGTCTGGATGCGGATCCGGATCCCGGACTCCTGGAGGCTGAGAATTCCTGGGAAGAACAGCTCACGGCTGTTGTCGCGTGGCTGCAGCACCATAAGATTCACCTGCTGAATGTTGCCGGTCCGCGGGGAAGTTCCAGCCCGCAGATCTATGGTCTGTCCCGTACGTTTCTGGACACGTTGTTCAGCCGTCTGGGGACAGAACACAACCCGCGGCGCGGCCTGCACCGCCCGCCGCCGCAGGAAAATCGGTGATTCCTGTCTGCTCGGTGATTCCTGTTTACAAGGAGATGATGCGACGTGTTCGCTGAAGTTTCACATCCAGAGGTTGGCAGATGACGCAGCAATACATCATGACGATCGAGCATCTCACGCGGATGTTCGAGCAGAAGGAAGTCCTGTCGGACATCTGGCTCGCATTCTATCCCGGCGCGAAAATCGGGGTTCTCGGCAACAACGGTTCCGGCAAGAGCACACTGCTGCGAATCATGGCCGGGGAAGACCGGGATTTCATGGGTACCGTACGCCCGGCCCGCGGTATTCGCATTGGTTATTTTCCCCAGGAACCACGACTGGACCCCCAGAAAACCGTGGCCGAGTGCATCGAAGAAGCCGTGGCCGAATCTCGTGCGGTGCTGACCCGGTTCAATG
>SYLK01000912.1 GCA_005809115.1 Planctomyces sp.
CGGCATGATCGGAACGCTGATCGGTCTGGTCCAGATGCTGCGAAGTCTGGATGACCCCAGCCAGATTGGTGGTGGTATGGCCGTGGCCCTGCTGACGACACTGTACGGGGCCGTGATTGCGAATCTGTTCTGTCTGCCGCTGGCCGGAAAGCTGGAGGCGCGCAGCCAGGAAGAGGCCATGATCCGGGAACTGATGATCTCCGGGCTCGTGTCACTGGTTGAAGGACATGCACCGCGGGTTGTCGAGGAAAAGCTGTTTGCCTATCTCTCACCCCGCCACCGTCGCTCACAGGAATCAAATTCCCAGGCCGTCTAGGAGTCTGTCCCGATAATGAGCCATGGATCGTTTCGGAAGGGCGACGCTCCTGCTGAGCCGCTGGAAAGATACAGGTTGCGAATCGTGGCTGATGCGAAAGGAAATGGATGATGGGAAGCAAGTGCAATTGTCCCGTGCCGCCACCGCCCATCCCGTCATGGTTTCTGACTTATACAGATTCCATCACGCTGCTGATGACGTTTTTCATTCTCCTGATGACCTTTTCGTCCGACGAGCCGGAGAGTTTTGAAAGGATGCAGGTGTCGGCATTCGGCGGTGGCGGTGGCACGGGCGCAGCGGGGGTCGCTTCCGCATCGGTTGAAAAAGACTCCCTGTCACTGCGGTATCGCCCGGGGTCTGGTCGCGTGACGATGCGCGGTGATGAGGCCGCACCTATGGACGTCGATCCGGTCCATGAGGCCCTGGCCAAAGGGCTGCAGTCACTCGATACACTGGATGAGCTGGCATCGGCAGAGCGGGTCAGCGTCAACTCATCGCTGCAGCTGCTGCGCGATGACAGTGACAATCTGACGGAGTTTGCCAGACAGCAGATGCGGATGCTCGCCATTCAGCTCCGGGGACTGCCGCTGGAGGTGGAGCTGCAGGTCGGGAACACGAAAGATATCGCCTTCAGTGTCCTCCTCGCACGTTACGCGCTGGAAACTCAGGGGATTCCTCCGGGAAGAATTTCCGTCAGCGTGGCGAATTCGGGAGCACTGCCGGCGGGTACGCTCAGAATGACTCTTACGCGAACCACGTCGGAGCAGTAGTTTCGGCGGCGGAAATCGTCGGCAGTGCAGCCGCGGCGTGCGGCACAGGTAAATGGCAGAGATCCGTTCACAGGGAGTACCGCATGTCGCGCTGCAAATGTCCATCCGTGGGGCCGAACATGGGATACCTCGTGTCTTTCGGGGACTGCATGACGGCGCTGCTGGCGTTCTTTATTGTCCTGAACTCACTGGCCAAGGAGCAGACGGGGGCGAATCTGCACGCGGGAACCGGATCATTCATCAGATCGACGGATTCCATGGGGCTACCCGGCATGTTTCCAACGGCGCGCTCCAAACATGCATTTCAGCTCGACGAGCCGGCTCCGTTGTACATGGTTCCGGATCCGGAACAGACCACCCCGGACCGGAACGGCGCCGGACCCGACGACGTCGACGACAACAGTCGCATTCTGGACCGGCAGAAGGAAGATTTTCACCGCTTTCTGCAGGAAATGCGGCGGCGCAGTCCGCTGGAGGCACAGCCGGACGTGGCGGGTGAAGTGACGTTCGATATTCTGGGAAAACTGCCTCGCACAGGTTCTCCCCTGATGCCGGAGTTCCGGGAGGCACTCAATGGTATGGGACCTCGCCTCCGCCAGTCCGGTTATGCCGTGGAAATCACCGTCTGGGCCACGACGCCTTCGCAGACGGCCTGGATTCGAGCCGTGGAACAGGCGGATCAGTTGCGTTCTGACGCTGTAAAATATCTGCGGCTGGGTGAAGCGCAGAGCCGTCAGGTGACTGCGGTCGGCCGGACGTGGATTTCTGCCAGCGTCAGGCGGCCAGCCGCATCCATCACCCTGCGGCGTCTGGTCGTCCCCTGACCGAAAGACAGCCTCACCGCCGTGCGAACGGAACACGGAACACGGAACACGGCAGCCCTTCCAGCGGCAGCACGGCGGGCGGCAGCACGGCCGGAAGCCCGGGGGGGGCCGCACGAGGAGACCACCGCTGTGCCGTCTGTGAGCTTATGTGGGTGCTCCTGCAACTTGCTTGTGATGCCGGAAGCTGGCTGATAATGTAATGTGCGTCGGTTGCCGGATGCTCCAGTGCTTCTGCGCGCGACTCAGGGCGAGATCCGGAGGCCGCCTGGCAGAGAGTTTCCGAAATTCCTGGTCGTGTCAGACGACGGCCAGCGGGGATCACAGAAGTTATCTCAGGGGAGCTTACGATCATGTGTCTCAGGCAGTTGGCTGCGTGTCTGGTGTTCCTGATGATGAGTCGCGGCGCTGCCCAGGTCATGGCGGAAAACTGGGCGCAGTTTCGAGGTCCGAACGCCAGTGGGGTTTCCCTGGAAAGCACCAGTCCCCCGCTCGAGTTTTCTGCGGAAAAAAACGTCGCGTGGTCTCTGGATGCGGGCCCTGGGGTCGCCTGCCCGGTGATCGCCGAAGGGCGTGTCTTCCTTACGGAAACCAGGACGAAGGCGGAAGTGCCGAACGAGTCGGAATTCGTGGTCAGCGGACTGGATGCCGGTACCGGGAAGCTGCTGTGGCAGCGTGCGTTTCCGACCGGAAAGCTGCCGCAGATCACGCCACCGAATGAGCACGCATCATCCACACCGGCGACCGACGGGAAAACTGTGTTCGTGCATTTCAGCACACTGGGACTGCTGGCGCTGGATGCTGAAACCGGCGAGCTGAAATGGAAACACTCCCTCACGATGCCGTTCTATCTGATGGGCTGGGGTGCAGCGAATTCGCCCATCGTTTACAGGGACCTCGTGATTTTTAACCTGGATGATGACCTCAGCCCGTATCTGATCGCGTTTGAGAAGGAGAGTGGGAGCATCCGCTGGAGAACTCCGCGACCCGAGATGCTGGGCGGCTACGCCGTGCCGGTTCTGTGTACTGCCAATGGTCGCACTGATGTCGTGGTGGCCGGCACCGGCAAGATGAAAGGTTACGATCCGGAAACCGGACGCGAACTCTGGACCTGCAATACCCTCCTGCGCACCGTAATGACCAGTCCTGTTGTGGTCGATGATCACATCTACTTTTCCTGTCAGAGTGTGGGCGATACCGAGCGCGTCCTGAAGTTTGCCCTGCTGGACTGGCGTGACACCAATCAGGACAAGAAGCTGGAACAGTCGGAACTCGAACCGGCCTTTC
>SYLK01000913.1 GCA_005809115.1 Planctomyces sp.
ATATCCGGGACGACCAGATTGGGGAGCTGATCGGCGGCACGGCCCAGGCTGGCGACCAGCTCGGCTTCGCTCAGCTCGCCGTTTCGGTCTTCATCAATCACGGCGAATCGTTCCGGGAGCAGCGCGGCGGCGGTTTCGGCAGACGACAGCGTCGCCGAATCGTCCTGATCCCATTGCTTCAGCAGCAGCTGCGTGCCGGCCCGGGGATTGACCTGCAGCGCCGAATGCGGATATCCCGTAACCCCTCCCTGATCTTTGCACCATTTCAGGACTGGCACCGTCCAAGTCGGCCAGCCTGTTTCCTTCGTGCCGTCGGAACCCGGATACGTCTGGTCCCGGAGATTCAGGAGGCAGACGTGCCCCAGCGCCTGCGACCCGAAACCGCTGATCTCGAGATCGTACTTCAGCAACGTGAGGCGTTCGCTCAGATTGTGAGCCGCCGGGTGGAAGAATTGTCGTTGAAACTCAAAGCACGGTCCCCACGTCAGCACGCAGCCGACGTTCAGCCCTTCACCTTTGACCTGCACGAACATGTCCTCGGGGCGAACCCCTTTGGTCGGCATTTCGTAATGCGAACATCCGGCGCCATGGATGTGATGGTCGCCGCAATAAAATCCCGCCTGCATCGGATGCACCCAGCGTTCGAGGCGAATTGCCAGCTCCGTCTCGCCGACTTCCGACACCTCCAGCTCAGTTTCCTGGACAAGGTACTCCGGGCCGCGGCAGGACTCGACGCTGAACTTCCCGGGCGGCAGCAGCACAGACTCGCCATCATGGCGATAGATCTGGGGCTGGAAAAAGAAATCGGGGGCCAGCCGCTTCGCCAGCGGAGGATAGATGTGTCCGGACCGGTCACGGATCGTGAGCCGTGCGGCGGTCGGGCTGTCATCGTCATCGCGAATCGCAAGCCGGACGGGGATTGCCGGTCGTACCTCGAACAGCACCGGCACTTCGCCGCGAAAGCCGAGATCCTGAGTTCCCTGGCCGACGTCGAATTCGATTGTGGCTTCACGGATGCCGGCTTCACTGCTGGCAATCAGAGCGATGGCATATTCCGCGTTCAGGCCGCTCAGCGTGCCGGTCATTGGCGGGCTCTGGAACATCTGCACGCTCAGAAACCGATCCGTGCGCCCGTCGGAGTTTTCATTTTCATTCAGCTCAGTCTGCGCCTGTCGCTTCAGAATGGCGAGCGCCGCGCCTGAGTAGACCGGGCCGGCCTGCGGACTGCCGATGCGCAGCGGCTTTGCCACGGTGCTCTGGTTGATGATCTTTACCAGGAACGGTGTGAAGCCCGCCTGCTGCAGAACCGTCGTGCCGGGACCGCGCTGCACTTTGACGCGGACTTCGGGATTGATGGTCACGACGAACACAACCAGCGGGTCGAGCAGAGCCTGCAGCGCCGCCGCATTGCGTTCCCGACCTGCCTGATCAAGCTGCTGCGCAAGATCGTCTGCAACCGGGGCACCCAGAAACTTCAGCGACTCCACCACCCGCGCGATATTCGCTGCCAGTGGCTGCCCCTCAACCCGGGCGACGCGTTCGACATCCTGTGCGAAAAGCGCGCTGGCTCCATGAATCATCACACTGAGAAAGGCCAGACGACAGGCAGACATTCTTACAGCTCCTTGACGCGGGGCGGCTGAGAACCACTGAACTGTGCCATCACGAATGCAGCCAGTCATGCTACCCTGGACAAACTCCCACGGACATCTTCACGGGCCGGAGACTGGCTCATATTCCCGCTGAAAACGAATGGAAGCCGGGTGGCCGACTGAGACCCCGATCCAGACAGCCCCCGGGAAAATGTGACTGTCCCCCGATTTGCCCGCCGATCTGCGCGTGAACGGTCAGGATAATCACCAGCCGGTGCGGAGATTTCGCGGTTGCGGCCTGACTTGCCGAAGGACGACGATTCCTGCATCATCACGGTGCGCAGCGTTCAGGCGTGGAACCCCCGAACAAAACCTGCGTGAGCCGCGACATTCGTGGTGACGTTCCGTCACTCTTCCCTGCATCTCGACCTCTCTGGACGCAACGCGGCCACGCAGGATTTGTCAGGGGTTCTTTACCTTTTCGGACGATCAGAATGACCAGCTTCAGTCTCGACTGGGTTCGCAAACAGTTTCCAGGCCTGGCGCACCGGCAGGATGGTGGGACGGTCGCGTTTTTCGATGGTCCGGCCGGCAGTCAGGTGCCGCGCTGTGTCGCCGACGCCGTTCATCGCTATCTGCTGGAGACAAACTCCCAGCATGGGGGCGTCTTTGAGGTCAGCCGGGCGAGCGACACAATCCTGGAAAATGGCCATCAGGCGCTGGCGGATCTGGTGGGGACAACCGACCCGGGCTGCATTGCGTTCGGCGCCAACATGACGACAATCACGTTTGCCCTCAGCCGGGCTCTGGCGCGCACGTGGAGGAACGGCGACGAGATTATTGTCACGCGACTGGATCATGAAGGAAACGTTGGCCCGTGGGTGTCAGCGGCACGCGACGCGGGGGCTGTGGTCAGGCAGGTCGACGTGAATCGCGACGACGGCACACTCGATCAGGCGAGTTTCCGCAGCAGCCTTTCGCCACGCACGAAACTCGTGGCCGTCGGCCTGGCCTCGAACATCACCGGCACAATCAACCCGGTGAAGCAGATGATTCGGGCCGCCCATGACGTGGGTGCCCTGACCTGCATTGATGCCGTGCATTTCGCACCGCATGGACTGATCGACGTGATTGATCTGGATGCCGACTTTCTGGTCTGTTCAGCATACAAGTTTTTCGGACCGCACCTTGGCGTGCTCTATGGCAGGCGGCAGCTGCTGGAAACCCTGCAGCCATACAAACTTCGCGTGGCAACCGATGCTCTCCCTGGAAAATGGATGACCGGAACGGCCTGCCATGAAGGAATTGCCGGAGTGCTCGCCTGCGTGGAATACCTCGCCGCGCTGGGGCGGCAAGTCAGCCCGCAGGCGAACTCACGGCGTGAGGCAATCGAGTCTGCCTTTGCAGCGATCCGCAGGCATGAGCAGCAGCTCGCCCGGCAGATGCTGAACGGACTGGCAGAACTGCCGGATTTTCGCTTGTGGGGGATCCTTGATCCGCACCGTTCTGATGAGCGCGTGCCGACCTTTTCGATGACGCATCCGCGCCACACACCACAGGCAATGGCCGCAGAACTGGCCAGAGCAGGCTGCTACGCGTGGGCCGGAAATCATTATGCCATTTCCTTCTGCGAAGCCGCGGGACTGGAGCCGCACGGCACACTGCGGATCGGCCTGCTGCATTACAACACACCAGCGG
>SYLK01000914.1 GCA_005809115.1 Planctomyces sp.
CGACGTCGGATCGGAATTGGGAGTGCGTCTACGCCTGCGGCTCGCCGTTAAACGACGTGTTCTTCGGCCGCTGTTCCCAAATCGATGTCGAGACCCTGTCGGCGCTGAGCACTTTCAGCGCCAGCCAACCGTCCTCGGCCCGCCTCCCGTTGTTTCTGTATTCTGAATCTTTGACTGCCAGGCCACGAATACCTTTGACATCTACGCGAGGCAAAGCGCGACTAACGCGCGAGTTACCGGAGCAGAGGTCACTTTGATGACGCGGGGTGAGATCATGACAGCATGCCTCCCGCGACATTTCTGGCAGTGAACCCGTTCTGCAGCAGGATCCGCGTGGCATAACAGGCGGGAAAGGCAGAGGCGGAAAGGCCCCTTGTCAATCGGGTACGGCGATACACAGCTCTGACCCGATGGATCTATGAATAGAAACGGGGTGATTCCGGACCAGTCCAAAACGGTTCGCGTCGCCTTGCAACTTGATTTGTTCAAGAGTGATCCACCGCGCGGCTTTCGGCGGATGCGTCCTCGCCCGGATGTAGAACATCCCGGCGAAGGTGTCGAAGTAATTCCGGTACCGTCCGACCCAGCGGAACGGGTTGACCGTCGAGCCGCTGCTGGTGATCGGATTTCCTCAGGCGTCATCGCTCCTCGACGACATGTGTCGCCTCGTCACTCTTCCTGGCATCTCGACCACCCTCGAACCAACGCGGCCACGGAGGTTTTGTCAGGGGTTCTGATGCCATTTGTCCACGTGGCCGCAGGAGGATGGGGACCTGCGGAACGGGATGCAATGGCTGATGACTTCACCCATCCGGGGGTATCATCGGCAAGATCGAGGCGGCGGTCTGGATGGTTCTGGACGCTGTGGCGCCTGGCCGGGATCCTGGCACGTGCGACGTCAAAATAAATTTTCCAGCGCCTTGTCACAGCGGGTCACCTCCCGCGAAGAAGAGATCGAACATGCTGCGAAACGCCGCATGCAGGCGATCCGGCCCGGTGAATTCAACTCGCATTTTCGAAGGAGACTGCGCCATGGCAGAACGAGACGGCAACTACGTTCCACGCTATCCCCAGAACAACAAGCCCAGACTCTATACGCTCCGCATCACTTCGGAGAAGAGCGCGGTCAATCGCTTTCCCGCGGATATCATTGTCAAAATTTTCGGCGTGGACAACAGACGGTTTGAGGAGACCAACGCGATGCGCCTCGTCGGAAGGTGGGACAGCGTCGGTTCACACACAATCACCGCGACCGGCGGCGGGCTGTTCTACTTTGACTATGCGGGGAGTGCCACCCTCACCCACATGCCAACCTACGTCAATGAAAAGGACGAGATCGTCTGGTCCGCGGACGAGGTGATGTACCTGACCAGCATTCCCCGGACGATCGCGTTTGCCGTCGGCGACGGAGGCAGCGGGACCCAGCTCCAGACTCCCTGCAACAACGGGAACTGCGTCGAAGCCGGCCGAATTTCCTGGCGATGCACGGCGTCTTCGTTTGGCCAGCCGTGAAATGGCGCCGCACTGCCTCGGAGCCCGGAAACACCCGGAAGAACCGACTTCCGGCTCAGGGGCCGGCTGAACGGTGTGTCCGGTGTGCGGTCCTGGAACAGCGGATTCCGAGGCCCGATGCCGCTCGCCGCGGACAGCGATGATGCATCACACCGTACAGATGCTGCGGCGGTGAAACACGACTCCCCCGGTCGTCCACAACACGGCGGCCAGTCCCGTGAGACTCAAGACGTCGCGGACAGGGAACTCACCGCTCTGGATGATGATCGCCGGTCGGTAGTACTCCATCACGGACAGATACGGCGCCGCGGCGCGGGCCCAGTCCGTGAACTGAGCCAGAAAATTCAGCAGGAACGATGCGAGCAGCACGGCAAACACCAGCCCCATGGCACGTCCGCGACGATCGCTGATCGACGACACCAGAAATGCAAACCCGCCCACCGCCAGATATACGTCGCTCAGGTTCGACAGCACCATCAGAGCCGATGACAGAGACAGGCGCA
The DNA here is from genome assembly GCA_005809115.1 of Planctomyces sp. Lineage (GTDB taxonomy): Bacteria > Planctomycetota > Planctomycetia > Planctomycetales > Planctomycetaceae > F1-80-MAGs062. Next base: position 2,016 of record SYLK01000914.1, read on the forward strand.
TGTCCGACGGAAACACAACCGAAGAAATCCAATGGCCTGTGAAACCCACGAGGAGCATCACGCTGCCTGATACAATCCAGCCAATGGTCTCTGACAGATAGAGGCTCCAGCGGGACACCGGCAGGCAGAAAAGGAAGTCGGCCGTTCCCCGGTCGATTTCTCCTGCCGGAGTGCGTGTGCAGTACATTGTTTCGTGCGCCCAGATAAGCGTCAGCACGGTGGGATGCACCCACAGAAACGCCTGCGACAGCTCCGCGCTGATCCGGTCGCCCGGATCGACACCCAGCAGCGCAGTGATCAGGGGCCGAACCATCGGCAGCCGCTCAAACGTGTGGTGAATGTCCCCCAGCACCCTGGGCAGCAGTGCGGTCAGCAGGGCCATGACTGCCGCCAGTCCCAGACTGAACCACAGCACTGCCCAGCGGACTTCCATCCAGATCTTGCTCAGCAATCCCGGCATGATGTCACACGTTGTTCCTGAGAGGCTCTGAAAAGACCGGGACAGGCAAGTCCGGGACAGGCAAGATGGCGTCAGGCGCCCTCCCCCGGTCATTTTTCACAGGTGTTGCTGCAGAGCGGCGGGAGCCAGTCCCGGTTTTCACAAAGCCTTGGATTCCTGGTAGTAGTTCCGAAACAGGGCCTCGAGCGACGGAGCGCTGATCGAGACATCCTCGAAGTGCTGTGCGGCAGCCCACGACAGAAATGCTGCCGACGATCCGTGCAGTTCCAGCACGCACGACCGATCTCGCAGAATCGCCGGAACCTGCAGGGCTGCCGTTTCGCCGGACCCCGCAACCGCCCCGGGCTGATACACGACACGCACGCCATCCGGCCAGGGAAGACCAGCCAGCGTCCGCCGCTCAGCAACGGTGATCACGATCTGCCGGGGTGCCTGCTGCCTCAGGCTGGCGAGTGTCGCGTCTTCGACGATCCGTCCGTCCCGGATCACCGCCACATGGTCGCACAGTGCTTCGACTTCACTGAGTGTGTGACTGGAGAACAGTACCGTATGGCCCTCAGCAGCCAGCTCCCGGAGGCACAGCATCAGAGTGTCCTGCATCAGCGGATCCAGTCCCGAGGTCGGCTCATCCAGCACCAGCAGCAGGGGGTTGTGAGCCAATGCCAGAACCAATGCCAGCTTCTGGCGATTGCCACGGGACATTTGCCGCACGAGCAGAGCCGGTTCCAGACGGAATCTCTCGGCGAATTCCAGACCGGATTGCAGGACGTCACGTCCTCGAACCTGCGAGAGCAATTTCAGTGCCCGTTGCGTCGTCAGCCATGGGTACAGGCGTACGTCCCCGGGCACGTAGCCGATCTCACGCCGAATGCTGGCGCCATCCGTCCAGCAGTCTCTGTCAAAAATCCGTGCCGAGCCACTTCCGGCTCGCAGCAACCCGGTCAGAATTCGAATTGTGGTGGACTTGCCGGCTCCATTCGGACCGAGGAAGCCGAAAATTTCGCCGCGTTCGACGGAGAGACTCACATCCCGAATTCCGCGCCGGATTCCGTAATCCCGGCAAAGGTCGTTCGTGACCACAACGGACATGTTCGCGGCACTTTCAGAAAGGATCACAGGCAACAGCAGCACACATCGTGACGGAACCATCCGAGGATGGCAATGCCGCGTGACGACGGGACTTGATTTGGAGTGCGAGACGCACGACAAACGCGGTCCGGCGTTGTTTCCGTATCGAAGTCGAACAGCAGTCAGCGAGGTCCTCTGTGACGGAGAAATCCCGGAAACTGCCGAACCTGACGTCCTGGGGCACGCCGAGACAGGCTTGCAAATGGGACCCGTTTCGGCGATGACCCTGGTGAGTACGAAGACTCATCGGCCGGTTTCCCGTTGAGTCAGCGGACGTGCTCAGTCCCGTGCCGTTGTGCTGCACGAAGTCGAATTGACCCGAGGTCGAAGTATGTCCCGTCCACAGAACCATCCGGCTCAGCAATTCGCCGCACCGTCCTCAATTCAGCGTGGCATGCCGCTGAATGAGCTGATGGATCGAAAACTCATCTCACTGATCGGACAGTCTCTTGTCAACGTGATGCCGGATTTCGACATTCGACAGTTTCAGGATCGTGCTGTCCGGGGACTGCACAAACTTGAGCTGAAACAACGCGCGTCACAAATCGCACAGGCGATGGCCGAGCAATTGCCGGCAGATTTCGATGACGTCCTGCCGCTGCTCATCAGATCGCTCGGGCCACCGCTCAGGACCACTGAAGGCAACGGACTGGCAGTGTTCTTCTATCTGCCGCACAGCCATTTGATCGCCGAACAGGGCGTCAGGAGATTTCAGAGCGGCATGGTGGCGAACTACGAAGTCACGCAGCGGTTCACGGCGGAATTCAGCGTTCGTCCGTTTCTCAGCGAGCACCGCACGAAGTGCCTGAAACTGCTGAGCCGCTGGACGAAGGATCCGAATCCCCACGTTCGTCGCCTCGTCAGCGAAGGCACTCGGCCACGATTGCCGTGGGCCGACCGACTGCCCGAGTTTCAGCAGGATCCACACCTTGCATTGCCGTTGCTGGAATCGCTCAAAGATGACCCCGAACTGTATGTGCGACGGTCGGTGGCGAATCATCTGGGGGACATCGCCAAAGACCATCTGCTGGTCGTCTTCGATGTCTGCGAGCGCTGGCTGAAGGAGGCGAAGGACCTGGATGACGCCATGTCCGCCGAGAACCGCCGCTGGATGATTCGCCATGCCCTGAGACATCCGGCGAAAAACGAGTCCGCACAGGCGGTCCGACTTCGAAAACTGGCATCGCCTCAGAACCGCAGGAAATCCCGCGCTGAATGACGCCGCTTCCCTTCAAAGGCCGGATCGTAGACACCGCGGGATGCATGCCAGCCGGTCAGGGATCCGTTTCCGTGACTTTGTCGACCGCTCGAAACAGGTCGATCAGTGGCCCGACAAACGCGTCATGATGACGCGAAGTCCCCGGCAACAGCAGGGCTTGTCAGTGCTTGTGACCGTCATCATGCGTGTGTTCGGCTCCGTGCCGGTGTGTGATCCGGCCTGAGTACGACTTGCCATTGATCATGACAACCAGCTTTGCTGTGGCATCGTGATTGTCGAGGTCTGATGCAAGTTCTTTGTCCTGGAGTGAAAAGTGTGACGACTTGCCTTCCGGGTCTGCAGCATCGCGAGCTGCGGGCAGCTTAAACTGTTCGGCGTTGCCATCGTGTGTGATGTTGATCGTCACTTCCGCAGCGTCGACCGGTACGGATGACTTTGCTGCACTGTCGAGAATATAAACGGATACGCCGCCGTCGTCCCGATGCACAACTTCCGCGTGAAAGTCTTCGTTTCCGAGCTCCACCAGATCGCC
>SYLK01000915.1 GCA_005809115.1 Planctomyces sp.
CATGCCGATCAGCAGCAGGGCAAACACAATCAGCCGATATTGTTCGAAGTCCCGCAGCAGTTCCGGCAGCACAGTCAGCACCACTGCCGCCAGAGTGACACCGGAAACCGATCCGCGACCGCCCAGCACGGTCATGATCACGTACTCGAACGAGCGCTGGAAACCGGCGTCCTTCGGGCTGAGAATGACGCCGCTCTCATGTGCCAGCACCCCGCCCGCCATGCCGGCGAAAAACGCCGCCAGGACAAATGCCAGGATCTTCTGCCGAGCGATATCCACTCCCATCGCCTGTGCCGCGATCTCGTCCTCGCGCACGGAAATCATCGCGCGTCCTGTGCTGGAAGTCTTCAGGCGCCATGCCACGATGAGGGTGACCGTCGCCAGCGAATAGACCCAGAACAGATTCGCGTATCCTGGAAGTCCGTCGAATCCGACCGCCCCTCCCACAGGCACCGATAAGACCGCCGAAAGTCCCGCGGTACGCAACCCGTTCACATCGTCGATGACTTTACCGCTCTGCTACAGCATCACGCGCAGAATCTCACCAAATCCCAGCGTGACGATCGCCAGATAGTCACCCCGCAGTCGCAGCGACGGCAGTCCGACCACCCAGCCGGCAGCCGCGGCCATGCCGCCGCCCGCAAGGCACGAGACGGCAAACAGAAGTTCACCGGCCCCGCAGAAACCGCCAAATTTAGCGGCACTGCCCCGCAGCAGCAGTGAACCGTAGAACGTCAGAGTCCCCGCAGTGTACCCTCCAAGTGTCATGAATCCCGCATGACCCATCGAAAACTGGCCCGTCATTCCGTTGACGATATTCAGGGACACCGCCAGAACAATCGCAATCCCGGCGTCCATCGCAAGCCGGGAATAATACGGTCCCGCCAGCAGCGGCAGGACGAAATGGAGCACGACCGACAGTCCGATCCCGGTCGCCACCGGCAGCAGTCCGATTGTGACACAGATGGCCGTCGATTCCGTCGGCAACTCAGGACCTGCCTGCGGGCCGGAGGGAGGAAGCCTGTTCGCGTCGACTCGACACATCTGAGATTCCTGCCCCCGAAGCCGATCCCGGAATGCTGCAACCTCACTGACGAGCGGGAGGTGCATGACCGGCGAGTCGGCTCAGCAGCCCGACGCGTCCCTGCACCAGCAGCACCAGAAACGCCGGAACCATGACGGGGCGGACAACGAAGGTATCCAGCAACATTCCGACGGCGAGCGCCAATCCCAGCTGATCCATGCCGACCAGGCTGCCCGCCATCAGTGAAATGAACGAGCCGGCCATGATGATCCCGCAGCTGGAAATGATACTCCCGGTACGTTCCAGTGCGACGGTGATGCCCCGCACGGCCCCATGAACCTTCTGTTCCTCGTCGATCCGGGTCATGAGAAAAATGTTGTAGTCTTCGCCCACAGCGATCATGATCGTGAACAGGAACAGAGGCACCTTCCAGTCGATCCCCGAGAATCCGGCCGGATCAGCGGCCCAGAACACGAAAAACGTGAAGCCCAGTGTGGCGAAATAGCTGTAGAAGACGCTCAGAATCAGGTAGACACAGATCCCGGGGCGTCGCAGCAGAATCACCAGCACGATATACACACTGATCAGGACCAGCAGATCGATTCGGATCTGATCGCGATCGGTCACATCCTTGAGGTCACTGATGTTGGCCGTCGGGCCGATCAGCGAGATGCGGGCACCCTTCAGTTCTTCCGGCAGCAGCGCCGGAAGTTCTGCGCGCAGGCGACGAAATTCGTCAATGCTGCTCTGCGAAAAGGGATCATTGCGGAAAATCAGATCCAGCCGGGTGACCGACGAATCCTGTTTGCTCACGTAGTAGTCCCGTGCCAGCTTGCGTCGGCCGGCACTGGCGGCAATCGATTCTCTTCCATGCCGCCGGCTGCCTTTGGGTGCCGAAAGTGACCGGATCGAATGCAGGCCGAGTCGCTCGCTGTTTTCCTCCAGCCGCGTGGTCAGCTGCTGGAGCAGTTTCTCGGGTGCCAGGGAATTCTGGCGGAAATCAAACCCCGGCACTTCAATCCGAACAGAAACCGGACCGATCTCGCCAGCCGGAAAATGCTGCTGAACGGCTGCAGTGCCGCGAACACTGGCGGATTCGTCCGGCAGTTCCGACAGCAGTCCATAGCTGAGAAACGTGAGGAACGTCACACCGATCACGGCAAATGGAAACATCCCCAACAGGCTGATCAGCCACATCAATCCAGGTCGGTGTTCCACCAGATGGCCCATTCTCTCCCAGACGGCCTCCAGAATTCGAGCCCGCTGCAGGCGATTCGCCCAGGTGTTCTGCACCAGAAAACCCGTGCCGCCACGGGCGCTCTGACTGGCCACGTTGGGCCAGAACGCCCAGCGGCCCAGCAGTCTCAGAATCGCCGGGGTCAGTGTGACCGAGGCCAGCAGGCACAAGGTCAGTCCGAATGTCAGGGCCACACCGGCCTGTCGGAACTTGCCAAACTCCGCAAATACCATCATCCCGATCCCGAAGATCGAAGTGCCGGCGCTGGTGGCAATCGCCGGGCCGACGTATTGCAGAGTTTTCGTGACGGCTTCCTCGAGAGTCGCTCCGTCATCCAGCTCCTCGCGATATCGTGCCATCAGGAACAGGCCGTAGTCGATGCCTGCGCCATACACGACAACCGTGACGTATGTCTCGATCCCGTTAAACAGGCTCAGCCAGCCGCGGCTGGCCCCAACTGCCAGCAGGTGAATCGTGAGTGAGGTCGAGACAGCAACCGTGGCCAGCGGCACCAGAGCCAGCAGAGGAGCGCGATAAACGATGATCAGCAGCAACACCACCAGAATCACAGTCCAGCGCTCAGTCGCCCGGGCGCTCTTCTGGGACTCGCGCATCATGTCCCGGCCAAACGTTGCCGTACCCGCGATCGTGATATCCAGTCCGGCTGGCATCGGTCCCGACGGCAGGCCAGGGGCAACGGTCGCCGAGCCGGCAGCGACTGGCAGCGACGCTGCGGCCGAGGGAGCCGCGCGGCTCTGAAACGGCGTGTGGTACAACTGTTCCAGGTACTGCTCGACCGTGTCCACCAGCGGAGCATTTGCCTGGTCCAGAAACTCCGTCCGGAGCCGGACGACGACCAGCGACGCCTGACCATTTTCGCTGACCAGCAGGTCTCCGACCTTGCGGTCTTCGAACCACTGAATCTCATGCACCAGCGAGCTGAAATCCGGCTGCGCGGGATCCCTCCGAACCTGGGGCGCTGGCCGTGACTCCGCGGCACTGTCTTCAGCACTGTCGTCTCCGCTGACCTCCTCGTCCGAGCTGGGGATCGGGAGCCCCACGATGCGAAACAGGTCCGGCACGAACACTCGGGAGATGAATTCACGATCAGATTCCAGCAGTTTCGGGTGCTGCGGTGCAGAAACGGCCCCGCTTCCCGAACCTGATCCATCCTGAACCGGCGCGCCGGGATCCTGAGGGGGCGAGTCGCCGTCGGTCGTCGCCGGGCTCTCGCCGCGGTCCTCAAGGACCACCGTTTCCCTCCGGACAACCAGGACCAGGCTGCTCGCCAGCATGTCGTCCGGAAACGCTTTCAGAAACTCCTGTTCCGCAATGCGACTGGGTGAATCGTCGGGCAGAAACGCAAACTCACCGTTCCGGATGACGCTCGTCCACGGCGGCGCGATCATGACGGCAATCAGGAGTGCCACAGCCCAGATCAGAATGATGGACAGAGAGCGTTTCGCGGCTGCTTTACCCAGAAGCCCAAAGAACATCAGGAAAACCCAGGAAACAGAGCCCGGCAGAATCTCCCGCAGCAGAAAACATCTGCCGCTCGTCCTGCCTCATCATTGATGGCCGAGTGTAACAGCCGATGCACAGGATAGGAATCCCGCCGAGGCACTGGGGCATGGTCATTCGAATACGCCATGCAGGTACCAGTGGCCTGATGTGAGTTCCCGGAAGATCCAGACGAGAGATCCTGTCAGCGTGGCCACGCGATAGTAATCTCGCTGGACCGGCTGATCAGTCCACCAGGCGGTCTGCAGTCGTTCCGGACCGATTACGGAATGAATGCGGAATCGCTGCCCCTGCCAGACGAATCCCTCGCGCAGCAGTGTGCCCCCGTCGTCCAGGGATAACAGAAACGGGACTGGCAGCAGACGCAGAGGGCGGTAACCGCCACCACCGGCCGCGTCTCGTTCGGCACAAAGGTCCGGAGTGACCAGGCGATTCAGAACGTCGTCGGTCAGCGACTCCGGCGCAGTCACATCGCCGGTCGACATCACGGGGCGATATTCGAGCGCATGTTCCGGTCGCGGATCGGCTGCCATGCGAATCGTGGTCACCGCAGAGCTGCCCAGACGACTGGACAGCCGATTGACCTGTGCGGCCAGTTCTTCGTGTGCGCTGATATGGTCGGAAAAACCAAACAGATCCCGCTGTCGAACAACCGGCAGCGGGGCAGTCACCGCCAGCATTCGAACGCGGCGGACCGGTTCATGGAACGGTACAGCCTCCAGCCGGAGACCGAGCACCTGCAGCAGCAGGTCCGTCGACTGAGTGGCCCGGACGACAGAAGCCGTCAGCTCAGGCAGCTGTGTGTCACCGGCGAGTTCGCACGACAGGCGGACACAGCCCAGGCGTCGCTGCTGCAGCTGGTTCCCGATCTTCCCCACCAGAAGCTGCAGCACCTGACGCAGTGCATCCATCGTCTCAGCAGGGAATTCCGAGAACCATTCGGCGGAGACAGGAATCGATTCGGGAATCGGGGCAATCATCTCAGTCAGGTGACCCGACAACTGCTGCACCCGCCGGACCGCATCAGGCGACAATCGGGCCGGCAGATCCTCCCTCGGCAGACCCAGCAGCTGATCCAGGGAACGAAGTCCCAGCTGTGACAGTACCCGAATGTCGTCCGGAAGCAGTCGACCAGCGGCCAGAGGCAGCGGCCCCAGATGATCTCGCTGCTGGCCCGGCGGGACGATCAGCACCGGGACATGGCGTCCGAGTGCGTCAGCGGCCCGAGCCGCCGCCGAACCAGCTCGGCGAATCTCACCGGAATCCCGCGACAAACCGGTGGTCGCCACCGTCGCCGTCATCGTCGTCGCCGGTGGCAGCGGAAGACAGGACGAGTGACCATCGGCATGCACAAAAGCCCATGCTGCCGCGACAGTATCGGCAATCGCAATCCGACAGCGAATGCCGTCCTGATGCAGATCGCGCAACAATTGATCGGCCAGTGCCGACTCACCCCCGAACAGCGGCGCACACCCCGTGATGTCCAGCAGCAGACTGTCCGGCAGGACCATTTCATCCAGTCCGGTGATCGGTGCGAATGGGCGAGTTCGCTCGGCGGCTGCCTGAAGTTCATCGCGATCCCGCTGCGGATCCCACTCGTGAAATCCGACCTCGGGGAGCGGCACACTCCGCGTGACCCCCCTGCTCTCCGTTCCTGCGTGCCTCAGATGCGACCGGTGTTCGGGACGGCCACGTGTCGGCTGTTCCCGTGTCAGCGGACGCGCCATGCTCCGCGCTTCCGCCAGAGGCATCCCCGGGCGAATCCCCAGGCTCCACGCCTCAGCAGAAACGGCCATGACCGTGGTTCCGCTGCGCGCCGAAGGCAGCACCGAACGGACATATTTCAGATCCCGCTCCGCCCCCCCCGCCCGGGTACTACGCGAATCGGATGCCTCCCCAGCAGATGGCAGCGGCGTATAGACTGCCAGCGGAGCCACCGAACTACTGCCGCCCACGGTATCACTCTGCCGCAGCTGCCGCTGCAGACGCTGGATCGGCCAGTTCGGAAATCGCAGACACAGCACCCGTTTCATGATCAACCTTCAGCAGCGCTCGACGACGATTCAGCCCCACAGCATGCCGTGAACTCGCCACGTCCACCGCCAGTAAACGCTGGTCTGCCGAAGCCCCGGGAGCCACGGTCACCAGCAGACGAATATCAGACCACGACGGATGTCCCAGAACGGTCGCCGGACGAATCAGAAAGATCGTCACTCCACTCTGCTCCACGGCCAGCTGAAGGCGACGCAGGACCGTCGATGTAACCCGATCCAGCCAGCACAGGACCACCCGGACCCCCGGACAGCGAGCGATCTGTTCCAGCGACCAGAGCGCTTCGGACAAGCCGGCCGAGGATCGTGATGGTGCAGGACGCACCACCAGAATTCGAGACAGGGAAGTCCCCGCCGGAACAGCCGCATGAAACTCGTGCCATGGATCAACCACCGCCAGACAGCCCGACTCCCGCAAAAATGGCCGCGCACATCGCAGGGCCAGCGTCCCCGCAGACAATCCTGGCTGATCGCTCACCCACTCCACCACAGATGCTGTCGACAGACCACCCTGCGGCAGTATGTCATCCAGAGCTGCCAGCCCCGTGGGAACGATCTGCCGAACCGTCGCAGAAGCCTGAGATTTCAGCAGTTTCTGCCGCAGCTCACGCAGCTGCAGGGATCGAGCTGTACTCGCCAGCATGGGAAATCGCCCGCCGCGGTGACATCTGTCTGCAAATCCCGGATTCACCCAACCAGCGATGCACCAGAAAACACCAGCCGGTTTTCTCGCAGCCCGCCGCCACGCATCCTGAACAGAAACCAAAGGTTCAGATGCTTATCGGCACAGATGCTGCAAAACACGACGACGAAACGGTTTCCCTACCACTTTGCCGCTCAGCTCGACGGACCGAACGGCAAATCGGCTCCGGAAACGACCAGAGCCCACAACGCTGCGATACAGTACCGGTCTTCGGCACCCAGCCCCCGTCTTCTAGGGAAATTGATGTTAACTGTCAACATCACAATTCCGGGCTGTACTCCCGGGCACCGTCTCCGTTCGTGGTATCGGCCGCGTCCGCTACGATACAATCGGCGTCAGATCTGTCCTGCAGCGTTGTCTGGATTCTGGCTCGATCATTCTCCGGCTCCGCCGCTCCGAACATCTCGCGGGAAGCAGTGATGAAGCCTGAACCTGATACGCTGGATCAGATTCTTAACCCGCCCCCGCGGTTCCCGCCGCTGTTCCCGGCCGGGCTGATCCGCAGCGCGCCAGAGGACTTCGTGGTGGAAGAAATCCCGGCGTACCTCCCGGAAGGTACGGGTGACCACAGTTTTCTGTGGATTGAGAAGCGCAGTCTGTCGGCCGGGGAACTGATTTCCCGCCTGGCCCGCACACTCCGCATCAGCCCTCAGGACATCGGAGTCGCGGGGCAGAAGGATCGTCATGCCGTGACGCGGCAGTTTGTATCCGTGCCGCGGCACTGCTCGGCCTGTCCCGCGCAACTGGCAGCCTGCGGCATCCAGGTCTTGTCCGTTTCTGCTCACCGGAGCAAGCTCCGCACGGGACACCTGAAGGGCAACCGGTTTCGCATCACCGTGCGTCATCCGGACGGGTACTGGACGGACGCCGATGCCCTGCTGGTCAGCCAGCGACTCCGACAGATCAGCCAGACCGGGTTTCCGTCATATTTCGGAACGCAGCGTTTCGGCCATGGTGGCTCGACTCTGCTGGACGGAATAGCGCTGCTGCAGGGCAGGATTTCCCGGCGGCGGTGGCCGTTTCACCAGCAGCGGATGATGACACGCCTGGTACTGAGTGCCGTGCAGTCAGCGGTATTCAATCTGGTGGCCGGTGCGCGGGTTTCCGACGGCACGGTCGGAGTCCCGGTGGCGGGTGATGTCGTGATCCGAAAGGACGGCACCAGGCCGTACCTGCTGCCGGTCACTCCGGCGTCCGGCGCAGGCGAAACCGCCTCCGGAGCAGTAGTCGCGGAGACCGGCAGCAATGCCCTTCTGATGCACCAGTCAGAGAACCACGAAATCCGCCTGCTGCCGGCCGGACCGATGCCGGCCGGACCGATGCCGGGTCCTGGAATGCTGGCCACGACCGGCAGGGTTGCCGAGGCGGAAACAGTGGCACTGGGACAGCTGGGCCTGTGTGGCGAGGAGTTTCCTCGATTCGCCCGGCTGTGCGGTGGCACGCGGCGGCCCATGCTGGCGTTTCCGTCAGACAGTTCGGCCGTCCGAAACTCCGAGGGTCATCTGGAGATGGAATGTGAACTGGGCCGCGGAACTTATGTCACGGTCATGCTGCGCGAGATTTTCGCCAGTCTGGTCGATGCTGCCGGCGTGGTCGATGCTGCCGGCGTGGTCGACGCAGCCGGCGTTGGTCAGGAACAGACCGATCCGGAAACGGAAGAGGGCTGAGGCTCAAAAACGGGGTCAGGAAGCTATAGCCAAACGGCCCAAAGGGTGCTCCGCACGATTGGTTCCTGACCCCTCTTCTGCGCCCCGCCCGTTTCTGAGCGACCGGCGGCAGAATTCCGGCCGCCGCCGTCACAGCTCCAGCGGGGCAGTCAGGTCGTAGATATCCGAGCGGATTTCCCTGGCCAGTTCGGCCAGAGACGCGCGATCGCTGGTGCGACATTTGCTGAGATGCTGATAAATGCCACTCCATTCCTCCATCAGCGCTGCGGTTTCACGGCGCAGCTCCTGCAGGGAAGGCTGCAGCTGCAGCATCTGATTCAGCCGTTTCGTGCGCGTCATGAATTTGCGCGACGCCTGCAAGGCCTCGTCTCTAAAAGGCTGCCTGTCGGCGTTCAGCCAGCCGCGGACCTCGACGTCCAGATGATCCGCCAGATTCTCGAGTGAGGCCGCCGTGGGCAGCAGCTCACGGTAATCGACTTCGGAAACGCTGCCCGTCATGTTGAGTTCGCTCCGCAGTGAAGCGATTCCGGCTTCAATCTCCTGCAGCACAACGCGAGCCGCCTGACTGTTCATCCGCTCAAACGTTCGAGTGAAGGTGTAACCGTACTCCTCCACGTACTGATAGCTGTCAAGCAGGTCCGTCTGACTCTGATCCCGGTCGATCATGTCCTTGAAGTTCTGGACCGTCCCATAAAAGTCGTTGGCCGTCTGCATCGCTTCGGCCAGATTCTTCACGTTCAGCAGCAGTTTGAGCGGAGTCCGGTTGTAGAACTCGTCCACACTTCTCATCAGCGCCATGGCTGTCTGTTTCAGCTGCTCCCGGTCGGAGGTGTGCTCCAGCCACAGCAGCTGCTGTACGGCGTTGTCGGCATCGACCACATATCGGACCTGACGTTCGACGTACCGATCATCCACGCTGCGAAGCTGATCCAGCAGAACTTCCCACATCCGGCTGAAGCGACCGTACTCGCGGACGATCCGTTCATATTCGCCATTGCCGACGACCACTTCTTCGACGCGGGAAGCCTGGGACTGTGCCTTGCGAGCATCGTAAACCATCTGGGCAATCCGGTTGGCATCTCCCCGATCCGACTGTCGAAGTTCATCCACGAGGTTCCGGAATGAGCTTTCGAGCGTTGACAACTGCAGCAGCAGGGCACGACGGTCGAGCTGCGGTTCGACCTGAAACAGCTTGCCGACTTCGCGGTCGATTCGGTCCAGTCGTTCGACGTTTCTCAGTGATGCCTCGCTCAGCCGCGGCGTCTGGGCGAGCTGATGAGACAGGTTGCGCCAGTCCTTGTCCAGTGCCCGGAAGCTGACGAGAATGCTCTTCAGGGGAACCCGGTCCGCGAGGTCCTCGTTCAGCCGCGCGGCCTGCGCTCGCAGCTGCAGCAGTTCCTGCAGGGCCGTCCGCAGCTGCGGGTAGCGATTCCGATCAGCCTCCAGAGACGTGTAGAGCTGAGTCGCGGCCTGAACCGCCTCCTTCATCAGGGCCGCCAGGGCCTTCTGATCCACTTTGGAGACATCGATCTCGGACGGACGGTCCAGCAGTGAGTTGCTGCCGCGCTCACGTCCATCCAGTGCTCCGTCGTCATATTGAATTCTGTTCAGACGATCCAGATCGGCGTCTGTTCGCGTGACTCTGGACGCTGGCTGCCCGAAGGCCTGTCCGTAAACCACGATGCTCATGAGAGCCATCACGGCCGCGAAACGGCCGGAACCAGAGAACAATGCGCCTGACATGCCAGATTCCTTTCCCAGTTGACGCTGATCGAGAAACTGCCCGGCGACACCGATGCCCGACACGGCTCGATGATCCCGTGCTCTGCCGACAATCAGCGAACATCCCGATCGCAGATCCAACCCGCCGTCGGCAAATTTTCAGCCGCAGTTTAAGCCAATTTCGAAAATCGTGGAAACCCCAGTTTCGTCGTCCTCCTTTTCGGCTTCTCCTCCCCGAGTCGTCGTGCCACGAACGCTGACATGCACCCACCCGGAGGCGCAGATTCGCCTTCGTGTTGTGATTCCGGCACGACTCGACGAACTGATCGCGAAGAACATCACAGGCAGCATCGATTTCAACAAGACCGTGATGCACGAATGCCTGGGTTTCTGCTGTTTGCTGGTGCCCTGCACGTCAATCTGGCCAACTGACACCATTGCCGTCCTTGTGAGAGTGATCAAGGTCATTGACGGTCAGTTGATCGGGATAATCGATGGCCAGTCAGGGGTGCGAGGTTTCGCTGGGGCGTGAGTACCAGTGGCGTCTTCTCTGTGCGGTGGCAG
>SYLK01000916.1 GCA_005809115.1 Planctomyces sp.
CTGTCTGGGTGGGATTGAGGCGGGAAATCGAGGCCAGCCGGTTCGAGGTTGAGTCGCCTGGCAGCCTTCGTGTCTTACTGCTCGGACATCGGGCTGTCAAATTATACCGCCTGGCACCGGTCTGAATATTGGGTACGCAACAGCCTGGCGAGCACGGGGATTCTGCTCAGACGCAAAAAACGGCTGCCGTGGAACGTCGCCGACAGGGGAATACGTCGCCCGGAGCCGAAACGTGAACCGGATTCTCGTCAGTTTCCCGCGAAATGAAAAAAATCCGATTTCCTGCGGTTTTCAGCGAGTCTTCACGGCTCCCTCGCCATCCCGTTCGCCTGGCCGGTCAGGTAATGCCTCCACCAGCGCAATCACGCACCATCCGGTGGCAGCAATCGAAAGAAACTGGTCCGGGCCATGCGGAAATCCACTTTCATAATAGGTCTGGAAGGGGACCGCACGCGTTGTCACGTGCCAGCTGCCATCCGCGCACTGAGTTCGCAGCAGGTACGGAATCGCTCGCTCCACGACGGCATCTCCCGACGCAATCCCGCCATCCTGCCGCAGCGCTGCCAGCACCGTTCCCGTGGCATACGCATCACTCAGCATATCACCCTTCTGAGCCCAGCCGCCGTCTTCACGCTGCAGGGCCAGCAGGTCGGATACCGCACCCTGTCGGAGTGCTTGCATGTCCACAGCTGATGCCGGGTCCAGGGCCAATGCTGAAAGCGCCCGCAATCGAAAGACGTGGTCTTCGGTCTCCAGCGGACGTTCCTGCCGCAGCCAGTCCTGAACAGCCTTTCGCCGCGCTGCTGCCTGTTCGCTCTGATCCGCAGGGGCAAACCGCTGCAGTGCCCGAAGTGCAACATACGTGGCGCTGAAGTCGCTTCCGGAGGAAGGCGGTCGGCTGCCACGATGCTCCCAGTGCCCCTTGTCCCGCTGGTAGCCGATCACGTAACCAGCCACTGAAGTCGTCAGCTCATCCGGCGGATATCCTGCGGCATCCAGTGTCCACAAGGCATAACCGGCCATCAGGACCTGCCCTCCCTGCCCCTTTCCCTGCTTGTAGTCGTCTCGGCCCCGTTCCAGATGAGCTGCTGTGTGGCTCATCTGACGAACCAGGTTCTGTGCGTCGACACAGAATCCTGCGTCCCGCGCAGCCACCAGAGCCAGCACTGGGACAGCCTGATTGTGGCAGGTGAAGCACTGGCGCTCACTGGCCGAACCCGCACTTCCACGCTCCAGCAGCGGAATCGCCCGTGATACCGCTTCGCGAATCGTCTGTGCGTCTGCAGGAATCGTCTGTGGGTCCGGCTGTGTCTGTTCGGTCAATCCCTGTCTGCTCACCGGCCCGGTCACGGGCCCACTCACCGGGCCGGTTACCGGGCCGGTTACCGGGCCGTCATCTGCCACCAGCACTCCCGTTGCAGCGAAAGCCGCCTGGATGACCACGGTCATGGCGAGGATCATCATTGCCCCGCGACAAATTCCGGCATTGCGTCCGCCCGACATGAACAGCGGCCTTTTCACGGCTGATTCCTGGGGGGTTCCGACAAAACGGGGAATGGCCGCCGCGGTCATGCGAAAAACTCTGCGAGATTTGACGAACAGAGGGTGCCTGTCCCGGTTTTGTCTGTCGCGGTCTTGTGAGTACCTTTTAATTCACGGCTGGTCCGGACGTCTCCGATTCGTGAATCGCGTCCGGGCGAATCAGCAGCCACATCAGGCCGCCCAGCCCGCAGACGATGCATGCCACCGCGATCGCCGTCGGCCAGCCGTAACGGACGCCGATCATGGGTGTCAACACGGGGGCCAGCAATCCTCCCGCATTTCCACCGGTATTCAGGAACGCACCGGCCAGTGCACCATTGCGCGGCGCCAGTACTGGAGCTGTCGTCCAGAAGATCCCCTCACACAATCCCAGCGCGCCCAGAGCCAGTGAGAAATACAGCACGACCTGCTGAGGGTCTTTCGTGGAAACTCCCAGCCACGCAAACACTGCGCTCATACCCATGCCGAACAGAGCCATCATCCGACAGCCAGTCAGATGTCCGAACCGGCGGCACAGATGATCCGAGCACCATCCGCCACAGGCCATGCCCACAGCCATCGCGATCGTGACCGTAAAAGCAGCCCGCCGACTTTGCGCGTCCGGCAACTGCAGTTCCTTACTGAAATAGCGCTCAATCCAGTAAAAAAACAGATACTGGAAGTAGCTGACGGCCGCGTAACTCAGCGTCAGCCACAACAGGCCATGATTGCCAAACAGCCGCAGCAGGTCTCGCACCGAGGCCACACTGCGTGCCGGCGTGATTCGATTCGAAGTGACGAGCCTCCGTTCGGCCGCATTCGTCCAGCGATGTCCCAGAACGTCGTCAGCAGACAGGAACAGCCAGGCCACGGCAAACACTGCCAGCGTACTGCCACTCACGATGAATGCGGCCGGCCAGCCGATCTGATCCATCACCCAGCCAAAGATCGGATACGTCAGCGCAATCCCCGTCAGCGCCCCGGCTGTCACCAGGCCGTTCGCGGTGGACCGTCCGGACAACGGCAGCCACAGCGAGACACTGCGGGCCGCACCCGGATGCAGCGGAACACTGCAGGAGCCCGCCACTCCCCTGACAACAATCAGCGGCAGAAACAGCGACGCCACCGGCATTCCGGCCCAGCCCAGCATCCCGGTCAGCGCCACGCACAGCCCCATCCCCAGTCCCATGCCGGCCAGAGCCAGGCGGGGCCCCAGGAAATCAATCAGCCAGCCACCTGGCAGCATGCCGATCGTATATACCAGCAGAAACGCCGAATACACCTGACCCATCTGCTGTTCGGTCATGCCCCCCGGAGCCGTCAGCGGCCCGTTACCAGCCACCGAAATACTGACCCGGTTGAAGTGGCCGAGAAACGTGAATCCCATCAGCATGACCACGATCAGCCAGCGAACTCTTGTCGCCGGCCCGCCACTGTCCCGGGGATCGGATGCCGCCAGCGCACCCTCAGTCTTCGCATGCGGATTCACCTGGTGCGAGCTGCCATCGGACGAAGACATAAGTGCTGCCAGTTCCGCCAGGTGACCCAGTTCCGCCCGGTGACAATGATGGCCGGCCATCACGAATCCGCTTCGGTGCCGCCGACTGAATTCTGGCGCAATTCATACCGCATCCGGCCGGCTTGCGGAAGTGAGAACGCGACTTCCCAGAGTCCGATTCGTCAGGTATCCGATCGAATCACGACGCCGCAGCTCCGCGCTCCACCAGTTGCAGCAGCTGTGCGGTCTCGGGTTCTGCCAGATCGCTGTGACACGACGCCTTGCCCGACTCGGCCCCCATCGCAGAGCGAGTCTTGCTGGCGAGCCGATGGATCTCCTCCGGCGAGAGCACCCCACGTTTCGCCAGAATTTCCTGTTGCTCGGGCGACAGAGCAGCCGTCACACGCGCCTTGTCCCACTGGTATTCAGCCTCCTTGCCACTGGCGAACTGCTGAATTTCCTTGCTGATCCGCACGCTGCACCAGTCGTGCCCGCACATAGCGCAGAAATCCGTGTCCACGTCCAGATCCTCGTCATGGTAGGCACGCGCGAGATCCGGATCAAAGCTCAGTTCAAAGTGCTTCTGCCAGTTGAGCGCAGCGCGGGCTCGTGTCAGCTCGTCATCCCGATCACGCGTGCCCGGGATCCCCAGCGCGACATCCGCCGCATGGGCCGCAATCCGATACGCCACACAACCCTGCTTCACATCGTCCTTCTTCGGCAGACCCAGATGCTCCTTCGGCGTCACATAGCA
>SYLK01000917.1 GCA_005809115.1 Planctomyces sp.
AGTCAGACTGGCACCGATGCCGGACGGACGGCAACGTCGTCTGGCGCGTCGGGCACCGTCGCGACATGAGTCTGCGCAGCTCCGCATTCCGTCAGGAATCGACAGCGGCAGCGGCAGCGGAACTCTCGATGCCCGGACTCGCGGTACCCTGGTTCACGCCTGGTTCGAATGCATCGAATGGCTGCAGCCCGGACAGGTGCCCGATTCTCAGCAGCTCAGGGAAATCGCGGCGCACCTGGCGGTTCCGGAGGCGCTGGCGGAATCTCTGATCGGCGAGTTTCTGGAGGTTCTCGCACGTCCCTGGCTGCGTTCCGTGCTGACACGGGGGTCCGCAGCTGAGTCTCCGGCGTTCAGCGACTGGCGAACGCAGCTGCAGGATGGCTCCCTGCAGCTGAATGCCGTTCGTGAGCGACCGTTCGTGCTGCTGGAGAATTCCGTGATCGTTCAGGGCACGATTGACCGGCTGGTTCTGGCAACCCTGGGCGAGCGTGTCGTGGCCGCGGACATTCTGGACTTCAAGACCGACCGCCTTGTGGGAGATCCGGCGGAATGGATCGCGGCAAAGCAGTCCGAATATGGCCCTCAGCTCGCAGAGTATCGACAGGCTGTCCAGAAGTGTTTCGACGTGTCGCCCCGGCAGGTCGGTTCCCGGCTGATTCTGCTGGACGCGAATGTTGTGGTGACGGCCTGATGCGGCGGTCCCGGTCAGGGGTCGCTGCGCTTCCCTGACCAGAAAATTTGTGCAACTGATTTTTCGGCCGGTCCCGGGGCTGTCGAAGACGTCATTTTTTTTCTTTGGCCGGTTTCTGATCGTCGTCTTTCAGCAGGGCCTGATACCGTTTCCGGAACTTGCTGACCTTGGGCCCCACGACTGCCCGGCAGTACGGATTTGCCGGGTTCTGCCGGAAATAATCCTGGTGGTAGTCCTCGGCCGGATAAAACGTTTCGAGTTTTTCCAGCGTTGTCACAATCGGGGCATCAAACTCACCGGAGGCATTCAGTTCTTCGATCAGTTTCTGAGCAGCCGCTTTTTGCCCCTCGTCGTGAAAGAACACGGCGGACCGGTACTGAGTGCCGACATCGGCTCCCTGTCGATTCAGAGTCGTCGGATCATGCGTGTGGAAGAAGACATCAAGGATCTGCTCAAAGGTGACGACGGTCGGGTCATACGTGATCTGCACGACTTCAGCGTGTCCCGTCAGTCCCGTGCAGACCTGCTTATAGGTGGGGTTGGCCACCTTGCCGCCGGTATATCCGGACACCACGCGCTGGATTCCCTTCATTCTGAGATACACAGCCTCGGTACACCAGAAGCAGCCTCCACCCAGCGTGGCGACGGAGGCGGCTGGTTCCTTTCGGGCAGCGGTTTCTTCCGGAGCTGACATGACGGGAAGCCTTTCTGTTGTGTGAACTGCGGTTGCGATGAGCGGTTGCGAAGACACGGGATTCAGCAGCAGGAGCCGGCAGAGCAGAAGCCGCCAGACCGATCCCCCCCACTTTTATACCGATCCGAATACGATTTCAAAACTCCGAACGCGGGATTCGGCAGGTTTGGGCAGCGACTCAGCGGGAGTGCTGACCGTCACCGAGTGCCGTCACGGGGATCAGTCTGACGTAATCGAGCCCCACCATAAACGACTTCACGGCTGCCGGGTTTGCTCCGGTAATCTCCAGCGTGAGACGATGGCTGCCCTGCGTCAGCGCCACCTGGGGAAATGACAGCACGCCCGTCGTGACGACGTCCGGGCTGTGGTACAGATCGATGCCAGCGTCCAGTACCTGTCGGCCCAGCGAGATCGACACGACTCCGTAGTCCGGCGCCCTGGTCAGGACAGCCTCAATCGTATAGGACCCGGTTTCGCTGACCGGCAGTTCGAGTGCCAGCCGGTCACCCGGCTCAGCTCCGGTCCACCACAGATGATCATTGCCGCTCCAGCGGTCGCCGGCAAAGTCGCTCATGCTCTGTCCGCTGACGCTGCCGCCCGTCTTCTCCACGATCATCATCGATTCGCCTTCGACAGCGTCCGGAACACGGCCGGAGGTTGGATCGATCGGAGCCGGGGGGCCGGACATCGCGACCTGTGTCGGACTCGCCAGGTAGGCAATCAGATCGCGGACCTCATCGCGCGACAGGGGGTCCAGCTGCCGTTCGGGCATGATGGAAACGGCAGACAGAGTCCGCTCCTCAATCTGATTTACCGGGACCACGATCCGGTCATTGATGGTCTGGATGGTCAATGCGCTGTCGGTTTCCTTCTGCACCAGACCACTGACGATCCGCCCGTCCTTCAGCTCCAGCAGCGTCAGGCGGTAAGCGCGGCCCACGACGGCGCCGGGATCAAGGAGATTTTCCAGAATGTATTCCAGATCAGCGCGATTGGAACCCGTGATGTCCGGCCCGATTTCTCCTCCTGTGCCGAACAGCCGATGGCAGTTCTGGCAGGTTCGGGAAAATATCCGTCGTCCGTTTCCCCGGTGTGCGGCAGCCAGCACGGCCGTGGTGAGCCTGGCCTTCCATTCCGCGATCAACTGGCGCCGATCCGCATCCGGTTCGCGAATCTCGCCCCAGTGCTGTTTCAGCAGTCCGGCAAGTTCGGGATTCCTGAACTCCAGAATCTGGCGGACGTGATACGCCTGCAGGTCTCGCGCCGGGATCTGACCGGCGCCGACGGCGGCCAGCAGCGCCGCCGCCCAGGCGGGGCGCGACACCAGCGTATTGATGACGTCACTGCGGGCAGTTTCACCGAACGATTTCCACCGCATCAGGAGCACCTCAGACGTGTGGTCCGTCCCCAGTGTGACGAGGGCGCTAACAGCGGGACTCTGCAGTTCCGATGTCTTCAGCACGGCGTCTGTCAGCAGCAGTTCGCCTGTGGCGGTATCCTGGCCGCGGACCAGGATGTCCAGCGCCTGCCGGCGTCGCGGCAGGTCCTGGTCCGGATCCGTCAGCAGGCGGCGCATGACACCAAACACGCGCTGATCGCCGAAGATGACAGCGATCTGATCGGCCTGATCCCGCAGTGACTGATGCAGCTTCCGTTCGGCTGCCGTGGCAGCTGTGGGGTCGAGCTGAGCGGACTGTTCGCGAATCCTGGTGTAGGCAGCTTGCCATGCCGGGGGGACTCGTATCCCCACGCGACCCTCGAAAGACAACAGCATTTCGGACATGATCAGTGTCTGCCGGGGCAGATCAGTCGTCATCAGAGCCGCCACCGCTGGCTCGATGGTATCGTCCTGTGCCGCGGCACGCCGCACGATGAAGCGGCTGAGCGTCTCGATTTTCGCCTGCAGTGCCAGCTGCAGCGCGCGGGCGGGATCCACGGGCACCAGCGGCTCGACTCCGTACCACAGCAGGAGCGGCAGATTGTGGTCGTCAGCATCCTCGGCCCGACCGGCCAGTGCCGCTGCCAGGTCCCAGCGGTGTTCCGGCGGAAGGCGCTGGAGAGCTGACGCCAGGTACAGACGCACCACAGCTGAC
>SYLK01000918.1 GCA_005809115.1 Planctomyces sp.
AGCCGCCGGATCTGTGTGGACCTGTACAACGCAATCATCACACTGCGTCCGGACTGGACCAGTGCCCCGGACGATGACCCCGAAGCTGAAAAGAGCCGGAACTGCGTCGTGAAGGTGGTGATGACCGGCAGCGCCGACGACGGACCCGACTGGCAGCAACACATTCGCAGCAAGGAAAAGCGTCGGCAGCTTGCCAGGCGTTTCAAGGACCCGGGTGACCCGTTCCGGATCGTCATTGTCCGCGACATGTGGCTGACCGGCTTCGACGCCCCCTGCCTGCACACGATGTATGCCGACAAACCGATGCAGGGGCACGGCCTGATGCAGGCGATCGCCCGTGTGAACCGCGTTTTCCGTGACAAACCGGGTGGTCTGGTCGTCGATTACCTCGGACTCGCTGACCAGCTCAAACAGGCACTGGCCACGTATACCGAGAGCGGCGGCCGGGGTGATCCGACGTACGACACACGCCAGGCCATCTCCGTCATGCTGGAGAAGCACGGCGTCGCCTGCGACATGCTGCACGGGTTCAACTGGGACAAGTGGTCCACCGGAAACTCCGCCGAACGCCTCGCACTCATCCCAGCCGGTCAGGAGCATCTTCTGGAGCAGGACGACGGAAAAAAGCGGTTCGTGCAGGCAGTCACAGAGCTTTCCCGAGCGTTTGCGCTGTGTGCGGCCAGTGATGAAGCCACTGAGATTCGGGATGATGTGTCATTCTTTCAGGCACTGCAGGCGGCTCTGAACAAGCAAACCAGTGGCACGAAGAAGACACCTGAGCAGATCGATGCCGCAATCCGTCAGCTGGTGTCGGGGGCCATCACCACCGAAGGGCAGGTGATTGACGTTTTCACGGCTGCCGGCCTGCCGACGCCGGACATCAGCATCCTGTCCGACCAGTTCCTCGCGGAAGTGCGTGGCCTGAAGCACAGGAATGTCGCGGCCGAACTATTGGAGAAGCTGCTGAAGGATGAACTGAAGGTCCGTGCGAAGCGGAATCTGGTGCAGTCACAGCTGTTCAGCGAGAAGCTGAAGAAGACCCTCAACGCCTACCACAACCGGGCGATTTCGACGATGCAGGTGCTGGAGGAACTGATCAGTCTGGCGAAGGAAATGGCAGCCGCCGGGAGGCGCGGTGAGGACCTCGGGCTGACCGACGATGAACTCGCATTTTACGACGCCCTGGCCGCCAACAAGTCCGCCGTGAAGGCAATGGGCGACGAAAAACTCCGGGTGATCGCTGCGGAACTGATCACCCAGGTTCGGCGGAGTGTCACGATCGACTGGACACTCCGGGAAAGTGCCCGGGCAAAAATCCGCGTCATGGTAAAACGAATCCTGAACCGTTTCGGGTATCCTCCGGATCTGCAGGAAGAGGCGGTCAGAACTGTGCTGCGTCAGGCGGAGTTGCTGTGTGCCGACTGGTCCGGGGAGGGGTGACGGTAACCTGGAGCCGGCGTCACAATATTGGGTTCGCCAGGCGATCTGCTGTTGGAATGAACTACCCAGGTTTTTCGGAGCAGGTATGTCAGAACAGTATTTTGTGCAAGTCGATGGAATGACGGTTGGACCTCTGTCGTCCCGGCAACTGCGTGACATGGCAGCAAAGGGGCGCATCACAAGCAACACCCAGATCTCGAAAACGCTGAATGGCCCGTGGACGCCGGCCAGCAAAGTGAAGGGGCTTTTTGCGTCGGCATCTCCTGCTCCTCCGGAGTCACTTCCCGTGCCGGAGTCTGCAGTCCTGCCGACAGCAGCGATTGTTCCTGTTTCGGCTGTCCCGGCGATGGCATCGCAGGAGACACGGCTCTGGTCAGGTCGGCGATCTCAGATCGTCAACCTGTGGAGTTTTGTCCTGTGTGGCCTGTTCTGCTGGCTGGTGGTTCCGATCTTCGTTGCCGCGTGGCGCTGGCTGACCGTCCGGTGCTCGTCTTTCGAATTGACCTCACAACGCCTCAGAATCACCACGGGGGTGCTGTCACGGCGGACCGACGAACTGGAACTCTACCGGGTCAAGGACACGGCTTACGAGCAGCCGTTCTTTCTGCGACTGTTTTCGCTGGCGAATATCATCCTCACAACCTCGGACGTCAGCACACCGCAGGTGATGATTGACGCCATTCCCGCTGAGGAGGCCCGCCAGTTGCGGGAGACCATTCGGATCTGCGTTGAACAGTCGCGGGACCGGAAGCGTGTGCGGGAGGTTGATGTGATTTAGAGGCTCGCACGATCCCGGATGAAGCACCATCGGAGATTTTGGCAAAGGTGCCCGAGATTCCGCATTTGAGGTCGGTGGAGCCCCGATCACCCTCATCAACGGCGACACCCTGATCGACCTGCTGATTCAGCACGAAATCGGCGTGACGTCGAGAACGATCGAGTATTTCGAACTCAATGTGACAGTCTTCCAGGCCGTGCCGGATGGACCGCTGGACGACACCACAGAGGACGATGCCGACATGGATCAAGGGGTTGGAGATAGGCGTGCAAATCGGACCCACTTCGGCGCGGAAATCGGACCCACCTGGTTGGTGATTTGACCACGCGGAGCTGCGTGGTTTTTAGGCACTGTGCCCGGATGCTGCCTTGAGG
>SYLK01000919.1 GCA_005809115.1 Planctomyces sp.
CGCCTGTCAGAGGAAGACGTCAGGCAATGAATGCGACCGTCTGCTGGCAACTGATAAAGCGGAGAGGGAGGGATTCGAACCCTCGGTACCGTTGCCGGTACACCGGTTTTCGAGACCGGCACATTCGGCCGCTCTGTCACCTCTCCGGATCCCGTGAGAGAGACATTCTATCAGGTGAGTCGATGCTTTTCCAGCAGTCCGCAGCGACTGGTAGCCGAGCGACAAGCCGATGCCGGAGGTGCGGCAGAACAGGGCTCGCCCCGTGGTAACGAATCGGCAGCGACCTCCCGGTCAGTGCGGCCACTACATCAGATTCCGCAGCTTGATACTCAGATATTCGTTGATCAGGCGTTCGGTCAGCTGGTCGGGTGGCGTTTCGATGATCATGACACCGGCTTCCCTGAGCGCAGCCACTTCGTGCGACTGACCGGTCAGGATCTGGGCAGCGGCAGCGGAGTGATACGCATCAAGATCGGTTTCCGGGATGCGATCGGCAAGTGACCGGAGGCCGACATCCTGCAACAGCACGCACAGCGGCAGATACGGCAGCGACCTCAGCCGCAGATTTTCTCCGATCACTCGCAGCTGCAGTTCGTCAGTCACGGAAGTGATCAGGATCACCAGGGCGCGTTTACGCTGGACGGTGGTCAGATATTCCAGCGCGAGCGAATAATCCGCGGTGTGTTCGGAGGCCTGGATGTCGTAGGTGGACCGGAGGATGGTCTGGATTCCGGGTTTTCCGCGAACCGGCCGCACAAATCGCTCAATGCGGTTTGAGAAGGCCAGGAGCGAGACATTGTCACCCTGTCCCAGCGCAATGTAGCTGAGCATGATGGCTGAATTGAGTGCCCGGTCCAGACTGGAAATACCATCGGTTTCGGAACGCATGAAGCGACCAGCGTCGACCATCACGACGATGTTCTGATTCCGCTCCACATTATACTCGCGACTGATGATGGCCTGCTGGCGGGCCGTGGCTTTCCAGTCAATCCGGCGGATTTCATCGCCGTAGCGGTATTCCCGGAGACGTTCAAATTCGCGCCCTTGTCCCGGCATGCGTACAGTGCGAACACCGATCTCAGCGAGGCGATTTCTTCGTGCCATCAGCTCGAAGCGGTACACGGCCCGAATGTCCGGATAGATGCGAACCGGAGAAACGACAGAGCGGACCTGATGCCGCCGCCACAACTGCAGGCGTGTGGGGAAACGGAAATGGACCGCACGCAGCTCGGCAGCTCCTCGTTTCAGCGGCAGCACCACATAGTGCACCGATTCCTGTTTCCACGGCGGCAGGTGGAGTGTCTGAGGCAGTCGCTCCGTCCGGCACATCGGCCCCGGGTCATCATGCAGTGACAGGGTCAGCGGAAAACGAGACCGATTTCGCACCACCAGCTGCGCGGGATTCGACACGCCGACGCTCAGCACGTCCGAGATTTCTCGTTCGATCTCAATTTCATCCGGTCCGGGGCTGATCAGCAGGTCCAGCAGGGCCAGCAGCAGCAGCAGCAGATTCAGGACGAGCGCCAGATCCGCAGCCGGACGAAATATGCCGGCCGCGAACAGCGGCATCGTCAGGAGTGCCGCAGCGAGGATCAGGCGGCGCGACGGAATCATGAGCGGGGTGCCTCGACAGACTCCAGGATGGCCCGAATGGTCTCGTCCGGTGTGACGCCTTCAATTTCGGCTTCGGGCCGCAGACGCAGACGATGCCTCAGAACCCACGGCGCCAGTTCCTTGATATCGTCAGGCGTCACGAAATCGCGACCGCGACAGGCGGCCAGAGTGCGAGCACTGACAAGCAGATTGACACCGGCGCGGGGACTGGGCCCGATATTGACGGATCCCCAGACTCGGGCCGCGGCAAGAATCTCCACGATGTAGGTCAGCAGCCGCGGCTCCACAATCACCTGCCGCACCGCCTGCTGAATGTCCAGCACCTGCCGGGATTCCATCACGTTCCGGACTCCGAATTCCGCCAGATTTCTCGGATCCCGGCCCGTGGCGTAATGTTCCAGAATTCCGACTTCATCCGCCGGAGGCGGGTAATCCACCAGCAGTTTGAACATGAATCGGTCGACCTGAGCTTCAGGCAGCGGATAGGTCCCTTCGTATTCGATCGGGTTCTGAGTGGCAATGATCAGAAAAGGCCGCTGCAGCCGGTGGGTGTTGCCGTCCACGGTGACCTGCTGCTCCTGCATCACTTCCAGCAGCGCTGCCTGAGTCTTCGGGGGTGAACGATTGATTTCGTCCGCCAGCAGAATATTGGTAAATACCGGCCCCTGATTGAAGTGAAACGCCTGCTGTTTCATGTCGTAAATGCTGTGCCCGGTCAGGTCAGACGGCATCAGGTCCGGAGTAAACTGGACGCGCCGAAAACTGCACGCCACGGTGCGCGACAGAACATTCACCAGCAGCGTCTTGCCCAGTCCCGGCGGACCTTCAATCAGCACGCTGCCCTCGGCAAACAGCGCGATCAGCACTCCTTCAACCAGCTCCAGTTGTCCGACGACAACCTTTCCAATTTCTGCCATGGCATTTTCAAAAACCTGCTTTACCTGATCCAGCTGCATTGAACCTGTTTCCATTCCGGAGCCCTGACAAAATGCGGCACAGACAAAATGACAGACGAAACTGAGGGGACACGGGCACGATACACGGTACACGGTACACGGTGCACGGTGCACAGTCACGGCCCTTCTGACCGCGGACCGGGACGAATCAGTCACGCGAAGACGCCGTTCCGGAGAGCCGATGCAGCAGCCGCGACAGCCACCGCAGACTGGCAGCAGCCGCCGCGGGGGCTGCGCGATCAGCCGCTGCCAGCCCCTGCGCATCGCGGAGCTGGCGGCGGACTTCTTCCGGATCCATGGCTGTTCGCTCGGCCAGCGTCCGGAAATCATCGAGTGCTACGCCTGGTCCGTATCGCTGACGCAGCCTGGCCCGCACGTACTCGAGGTACGATCTCACCACACTTCCTCCGTCGTTCAGCCGGAACTGCAGGTTCCCCACAGCCCGAGCGCTGTCCTGCAGGCTCCGGCGGCCCGTTGATGCGGTGACCTCGGCTGGTCCGAAACGGTGAAATCCATGCCACAGAACGAGAACCGCCAGCAGGATCAGCTGCAACGTGCCGCTGCGCAGCGCCGGACTGAACAGCGCGCCCGTCTGCCGAAAGGATTCACTGGCGTTGAGAAATTCACAGACGACCAGCGGAACATCCGTCTGGTCAGCGGCGCCGTGGTGCTGATGGACGTGCTCAACAAGTCGAACGGCCAGCCTGCGCGATTCCACCGACAAAAGGCTTCGATTCGAAAAGATGTCGGGACTGGAACACAACGTGACCGTGCCGAGGCCAATCTGCCACGTTGCCGCCTCAACGCCCCGGCTGGACTCCACCAGCGGTTCGCACGTGAGCCACTCAGGAAGTCTGAGCCGGCTGCGAGTTCTCCACGGAACCGAGTCGGGCGTCAACTGGCTGGTGACCGTCAGTTCGACGACTCCGCCGGCGACGGCTTCGTTCGTCGTGGTTGGGTTCGTCGTGGGTGGGTTCGCAACGTCGCCTGCGTTTTCCTCGCCTTCGGGCGCTGCTGCTGTAACCGCACCGTTTTTGTCGGCACCCATCGGTATCTCGACTTCCGCTCCAGCCTCCACTTCGACTTCCACGTTCACCTCAGCCGCAGCCTCAGCTGGAGCTGCCGATTCATCATCCGCCGCCGGCTCCACCGCCGCCGGCTCCACCGCCGCCGCCGGATTCTCTGCGGTGGCGGGCTGACTCGCAGCTTCGGGAGGGGGCGGAGAAACTTCGGCTTCGCACTGAATCCCCAGCGCACGCAGTGCGAAGTCCGGATCGTTCCAGCCTGGAGCAAACAGGACGGTACCTCCCTGATACACGAATTCGTACAGCTGCTGCTTTTCCCGATCAGACGGATAGCGGTCCGGGCTGACGATCAGCAGTGTTGCAGGATTCTCGGGGCACAGTTGTCGGCTGTCACGAATGACGCGAGGGAACAGTAACTGCAGGGTCCGATAGAGCCCGAGTTTTCCGTCGATGGCAGCGCTGTAGGAATCCGCGGAGGAGCGCCGGTCACCTGGCAGCCACCAGAACTGCAGCACCACCAGCGCGACGGCGGCC
>SYLK01000920.1 GCA_005809115.1 Planctomyces sp.
GTTTCTGCAGCCGATCGTCGTGCTGGCACTGATGTTGTTTACGTTTCTGTCATTTCAGGCGGCCATGACGATTTTGCAGGGTTTTGTGACGGAGATTATTCAGCAGCGTCTGTTTGCGCGAGTGGCGGCGGATCTGGCCTACCGGCTTCCGAGGACTCGGGCGGGAGAAATGACGCAGCAGAACCGGCGTGAGCTGGTCAATCGTTTTTTTGACGTTGTGACAGTGCAGAAGGTCACGGCCGGAATGCTGCTGGATGGGCTGTCACTGCTGCTGAGCGTACTGGTCGGGATGGCCGTGCTGGCCTTTTACCATCCGCTGCTTCTGGCGTACGACATCCTGCTGGTGATGCTGATGCTGTTCACGATGTTTGTGCTGGGGCGGGGGGGAATCAAGACGAGTATCAAGGAATCGAAAGCCAAGTACGCCATGGCTGCGTGGCTGGAGGATCTTGCCGGCTGTGAGACGACGTTTCGAGTGGACGGAGCTGCTGAGTTTGCGCTGGAGCAGGCTGATCGGCGAATTTACGACTACCTGCAGGCGAGAAAAAAGCATTTCCGGGTGCTGCTGCGGCAGAATATTTTTTCTCTGGGGACTCAGGCGGTTTCCACGACTGTCCTGCTGGGGATAGGCGGCTGGCTGGTCATTTCGGGTCAGTTGTCGCTTGGGCAGCTGGTTGCCGCTGAGCTGATCGTGGCTGTCGTGGTGGGCGGTTTCGCCAAGATGGGGAAACATGTTGAAGCGTTTTACGATCTGATGGCGTCGATCGACAAGCTGGGCGTTTTATTCGACCTTCCCATGGAACGGCATGACGGCATTCTGGAGTCTGCACGAGGAGCGGGTGCCACGATTGTGGCGGAGAATCTGACCTGCACGTTCCAGGACGGTCGGCGTGAACTGCAGATCGGGTCCGTGACGATACCGGCAGGAGCGCGTGCGGGATTGACAGGCCCTTCCGGAGTCGGAAAAAGTACTCTGCTTAACCTGTTGTACGGACTGCGTGCGCCCGGTGGCGGACGCTTGCGGATCAACGGGATCGACCCGAGGGACATGCGACCGGATATGCTCCGGCGGCATGTGGCGCTCGTGCGTGGCGTTGAGGTATTTGACGGCACGGTGGCCGAACACGTGCATCTGGAGCGCCCGGACGTCCGGATGAACGAGGTTCGGGAGGCCCTTGAAATCGTGGGGCTCACGTCGTTTATCCAGGAGCTGCCGGAACGTCTGGACACCAGTCTGGCGCAGCACGGCGGAATATTTACAGACAATCAGCTGCGGCTGCTGATGATTGCTCAGGCGATTGCGGGACGTCCGGACCTGCTGCTGCTGGACGGAGTCCTGGATGTGTTGCCGGATGAGGATGCCCGGCATCTTTTCACGGCACTGAGCAGCCCGGACCGTCCCTGGACGATCGTGCTTGTCACGGGTCGGGCGGATCTGCTCAGACTGACATCCCCGGTGATTCCATTGAAAAACCCCTCGCAGCGGCTCGAGTCCGCCGTGGCACCGAACTGAGAATACCATGGCTGAAACTTCCCAGGTGCGAAATCCTCCCGGCGGCAGCAGTGGCGACGGGCCGATACGTCGTTCGCGGCTGATTCCGGCGGAATTCAGTGAGGTGATGATTCCGTCGATGCATCTGGCACGTTCGTCGCGGCTGCTGCGGCGATTCGCCTCAGTTCTGCTGGGGGGACTGCTGCTGACCGTGGCACTGATGCTGTTTGCCCCGTGGCAGCAGACTGTGACCGGTTCGGGGTATGTTGCGGCGTATGCGCCCCGCGAGCGGCAGCAGGTGCTGGAAGCCACCATCAAGGGGCGCGTCGTTCGCTGGAATGAGGGCCTGCTGGAAAATTCGCTGGTGTCGAAGGGGACGTTCATTGCCGAGATCCGCGACCTTGATGAACACCTGACGGAGCGACTTCAGGGGCAGCTCAGGAATACCGAGGATGCGTGGAAGGCATCAATTGACCAGATGAAAAATCAGGAGCAGTATCTGACAGCGTTGCGGAGTGTGGTCGAATCCAACCGGTCACAGCTGAAAGCGTATGTGCGCGTGCGGCAGGAGGTGGAAGCTGCTCAGGACGCCTACGTGGAAATGGCCGAGAGCAAGCTGCAGGCCGAGATGCAGGAATTGATCGTGTCTGAGGCGGCCATTCCGCAGCTTGAGGCAGCGGCCGAGCGGGCACGGCTGCTTTATCGCGACGAGAATATCTCGCTCGAGAAACTGCAGGAAATCGAGCGCAAACTGGCCGAAGCCAGCGGCAAGGTGGCCAAGGCGGAAGCCTATGTCAAGGCGGCTCAGGCAGAGCTGCGAGGCAAGCAGCGCGACCGGGAGGCCTATCTGCAGAAGGCTGACAGCGAAGTCCAGTACGCCACCGCAGTCCTCGACAAGTCCCTGGGCGATGTTTCGAAGGAACAAAGCAATCTCGCCAAGTACGTTCAGGAAAGCAACAAGGCGGAAAAGGAATTCCGTGAAATGCAGATTAAGGTGGCGCGACAGGATTCCCAGGTGATCGAAGCGCCTTTCGACGGCGTGATTGTGGCGATTTCAGCGAATAGTGGCAGTCAGATGGTCAAAGAAGGTGATCCGATCTGCACCATCGTACCGGATACAAAAGAAAGGGCGGTCCAGATCTGGCTCCGAGGAATGGATGCACCACTCGTCGGAAAAGGGCGACACGTGCGACTGCAGTTCGAGGGATGGCCGGCAATTCAGTTTACCGGTTGGCCGTCCGTGGCCGTCGGAACATTCGGCGGAGAAGTCGTCTCCGTCGATGCGACCGACGACGGCAAAGGCAATTTCCGGATTCAGGTGCGACCGGATCCGGAAACGAGTGACTGGCCGGAAGATCGTTTTCTCCGTCAGGGTGTGCGGGCCAATGGCTGGGTCCTCCTGGATCAGGTCCCCCTGTGGTTCGAAGTCTGGCGAAATCTGAACGGATTTCCTCCCACCGTGGATCTGCGGGAAACGAGCAAACCGGGCGGAAAACCTGAAAGCGCAAAATCCGCCGGTACAAAGGGCTCCTGAGGCGCCGGGATCGGCTGGAGTGTCCCGCGGAATCCGGGCCGCAACATGGCTGACGCAGGGCAACGAGGAAATCAGTTATGCCGTCTTTGTCGCGCATTCCGGAGTTACCCGGAGAATTCAGATTGCCGTCTGGCTCGATTGTGCAGAAGAAAACGCGACCTGGCCGATGACGAATGCCGGCGGACTGCCGGAACTGGCCGGCACGCGATAACACACAGATACGAACGGTTCACCGATCCCTGGGCACGGACGGACCGTGTCGCCTTCCTGCTGGTTTCATGCGACAACAGGCCAATGAGCGTACGGAAGCAGATCATCGGGTTACTGGCAGGCCTTGTGCTGATCGCGGAGGTCGGCTGTCGCGCTGCGCAGCACACGGCCGCCGAGCGTGTGATCATCGGCTCGCCGGACACCGCCGAGAAAACTCACGCGCCGAAGGGACCAGAAGAATCGCGCCGGATGAACGATGCTTACCGCCAGACGCCCGAACGGCCCGTAACACTGGTGGCCCACAGTCTCAGCAACGACGTGCAGGACGAGGCCCGCAAAGAGTCACCGGCAGAGTCACCTGACAAACCGCTGGCAGAGACAGAGGATGGATCACCGGCAGTGTCACGCGATCAACCGCTGGACGAGTCACTGGAGCAAGCTCCGCTGGCACCGCCGACTGAGTTTCCGGGCGATCCGAATTCGGAGCCGCTGCCTGACAGCGCAGCGCGGGTCTCGCTGGACGACGTAATCACTTCCGTGTATCGCAGCTATCCTCTGCTGGAATCCGCACTGTTCGCGCGGAACATCACCCTTGGGCAGCAGGTTTCTGCCACAGGAGCGTTCGATACGAAGCTGAAGGGATCCAGCGAAAACGGTCCGACGGGCTTTTATCAGACCTACCGCCAGAGCATCGGTCTGATCCAGCCGACGTACTGGGGCGGGGAGGTCTTTGGCGGCTATCGGATTGGCCGAGGTGATTTTCAGCCGTGGTATCTGGAGCGGCAGACCAATGATGGCGGTGAGCTGAAGGCGGGGGTGCAGGTGCCGCTGGCACGGAATCGGGCGATTGATGGTCGCCGTGCGGAATTGTGGAAGGCCGGACTCGCGCGTCAGATGGCAGAACCCGAGATTCAGGCTCAGCTGATCGGGTTTGTGCAGGATGCCTCATACGCCTGGTGGGACTGGGTGGCGGCAGGTGAGAACCATGGGATTGCGACACGTCTGCTGCAACTGGCCGACGACCGTACAGACCGTATCAGGGAGCAGGTCGACAAGGGGCTGACGGATCCGCCGGAGCTGACGGACAATGAACGGCTGGTGGCCATTCGGCGGGCCAAGGTGGCGGACACGAATCGCAAGCTGCAGCAGACGGCCGCGAAACTGTCGCTGTATCTGCGAACCGAAGAAGGTGAGCCGGTGATGCTTTCGGAAACTGCCCTGCCCGGATTTCCTGCCGTGGCTCCGGTGACTGAGCAGCAGTTCGAGGCGGATGTGACTCAGGCGCTGCGGCTTCGGCCGGAGCTGCGAGCGCTGGACCTTCTGCGGCGGCAGATCGGGGTCGATAGTGCGGAAGCCGAGAATCAGCTGCAGCCTGAGCTGGATGCGGTTGTGTGGGGGTCGCAGGATACGGGGGCACCCACGAGCAGCAAGCGAGACAAGTCCGAATTCGAGGCTGAGGCGTCACTGTATCTGGATGTGCCGCTGCAGCGCCGCAAAGCGCGCGGCAAGCTGACGGAACTGCAGGGCAAGCAGGCCCAGCTCACGGCGAAGCGCCGCCTGATGGTCAACAAGATCCGGGTCGATCTGCAGATGGCGTACGCGGCGATGACTTCGGCATACGAGCAGGTGCAACAGACTGAGGATGCTGTGGCAAAGGCGGAAGATCTGGCAGCTCGTGAACGGCGGAATCTGGAAGTGGGGGCCTCAGACATGCTGAAGGTCACACTGCGGGAGCAGTACGCTGCGGAGTCGGCGGAGAAATCCGTGGAGGCCCTGCGGATGTATTTTGAATCCCTCGCCGATTATCGCGCTGCGATGGCCCGCGATCAGATTGACCGCTGATTCCGATTCCCGGGATATTTCAGGCAACCGCGCTGCGGCCGACGACGAGAATGGTGCCGGAACGAACGGCAGCCGTTAGCCCAACTTCCCCAACTGGGAAGAAAATTGCCGGCGGCGAAAATTTTTCCCAGTCTTTTCGGCGTGCTGTTTTCGTAAGTCGTTTGGCGTCGGTTTGAAACATGATGTAGTGACGACCAGACCTCTTGGCGGTCTCA
>SYLK01000921.1 GCA_005809115.1 Planctomyces sp.
GGGGCGAGCCGGGCAGCAGCAGCAGCAGCAGCAGCAGATCCGGGAAATCGTCGCGGTCCGCGGTTTCATTCTTCGCCCTGATTCGCGATGATCCAACGGGGTGTTGAAACGTTTTCTGGAGCCTTCGACAGGAAGACGACCATGATTCGTGAGATTGCATTTGTCACGCTGGTGATGCTGACGGGAAATTCCATCGCGGAAGACTGGCCGCAGTTTCGCGGGCCGAATTGTTCCGGCATTTCCACTTGTACCGATCCCCTGCCTGTGCGATTTTCCAGCGAAGAGAACGTGCGATGGTCGGTCCCGCTGGGTGACGGTATCGGTTCACCGGTGGTTGCTGCCGGACGTGTCTTTACGTCGGGGATGATTGACTAACAAAACGTGGGGTTGTTTGCGTTTGATGCGACCACCGGGCGGCAGCTGTGGATGCGATCGTGGCCTGTGGGCGACGTGGATGAGATTCACAAGACGAACAGCCTCGCTTCGACGACACCTGCGGCGGATTCTGAACGGGTGTATTTCTATTTCTCGACGCTGGGACTGGTGGCAGTCGACGCACAGACCGGTACTGACGTGTGGCGTCAGGAACTTCCCGTGCCGTACTTTGTGTTCAAATGGGGTGCGGGGGTCTCCCCGGTTCTCTACCGGGATCTCGTGCTGTTTTGTCAGGACGACGACCTGAACCCGGCCTTCTACGCCTTCGACAGCCGCACCGGCAGCCTTCGCTGGAAGGACGATCGCAGTGACATGGCCGTGAACTACACGCATCAGGTGATCTGCGAAACCGACCACGGTGATGAGATTGTGGTGGCGGGGACAGGACTGCTGGTTGGCTACGATCCTGACAGTGGCCACCGGCGGTGGCATGCGCGAACGCTGCTCCGCAACATCAAGACGACACCGGTCTGCCACGATGGTGTGATTTATATCTCGGTGCAGAGCGGTGGAATTGCCAACCAGTGGCTGGCATCCGTGGACCGGGTGGAAACGGGAAACAGCGATGGCCGACTGACGCGCGAAGAAGTGCAGGCATTTGTGGGTAAACGGCCTGTTCCGGAGGCGTTCTTTCGCAAGACATTTGATCGCGGCGATCAGAACGGGGATGGCGCGCTGGAAGGTGCGGAACTTGATCTGGCGTTCCTGCACCCGGACAATTTCGCCGGCGCTGCATTTGGTGCCACCGACGCTGCGGAACAGTACATTCTGGCAGTTCAGGGCGGGGGCAGCGGTGACGTCACAGCCACCCACGTCAGGTGGAGGCACGCCACGAACCACACGGATCACATTGTGTCGCCGCTGGTGGTGGGTGAGCGAATGCTGCTGGTGAAGGGTGGTGGAATTGCCACGTGTTTTGACACCAGGGCCGGGGAGCTGCAGTTCGGCCCCGCACGCCTGCGGAACGAATCCGATTATTTCGCCTCACCAGTCTTCGGCGACGGCAAGATCTACGTGGCTGCGGAAAACGGACGGGTGGTTGTTGTCGCGGACGGACCGGAACTGAAAGTTCTGGAAGTCAACGAGCTGGGTGACGCGATTCTGGGTACTCCGGCCATCGCGGACGGGTCGCTGTTTCTGCGAACTCGAAAATCACTCTTCTGCATTCACGAAGGCGGCCGAACACCGTAATCCGCACGATTGGCAAACGGCGGGCACTCGTCTAGAACACGCCGTTCCGGAGTATCAGTCTGTCGAAGTCCGCGGGTTCCGGTCGAAGCAACGCTGTGTCGAGTCGCGCAGCTCCCGGGAAATTCTCAGTGCTGTTGAAGGGGATCTGGCTGGATGAGAAAAAGCAAAACGTTGGCGCGCATTCGCCGTAACGAAACGGTGCGGATGTGCTGCCTCGGTCACTACCTTCCTTTTTTCGTCAAGCATGCAGCGCATTTCGGCTTCGACTGCATCTGGCTGGATCTGGAACATCGGAACATGAGTGACCGGGATGTTCAGGCGCTTCTTGCCTATGCGCATCTGTTTGACATTGACGTCATGGTGCGGGCGGCCACACTCGAAAAGACAAAACTGTACCGGTATCTGGAAGACGGCGCAACGGGCCTGATGATTCCGCTGGTCAGCACGCCGGAAAAGGCCCGGATGCTCGTTGATGCCGTAAAGTTTCCGCCGGTCGGTGAGCGCGGTCAGGATGGCGCCGGGCTGGACACCGACTTTCTGGTCGGCCACACGCCTGACTACCCGGAGCTGGCCAACCAGGAAACGTTTCTGGTCGTGCAGATTGAGACTCCGGAGGCCGTACAGAATGTGGATGCCATTGCGGCCGTCGCAGGTGTTGATGGTCTGTTCGTCGGCCCGGGTGACCTTGGACTGCGTCTCAAACGGATGACAACGGAAATGACGGTCGAGACGGCATTCCAGCAGACGGCCGACGCCTGTCGCAGACACGGTAAAGCCTGGGGGACGCCCGTGGCGACTCAGGCGGATCTCGTGAAGCGCCGGTCGCAGGGGGCGCAACTGCTGAATCATGGGGGGGATTTCATCTCCATCATGCGCGCACTGGAGGAAGCGGCCTCCCACTATGCGACCTGAGGCCCGGCAGACTGCCGGCAGTTTCGCTGTGCAGCGGACCTCTGTCTGAAACCCTGCCGGTCAGGATCGGGTATGGCCCTGGCCGGCATCCTGTGAACAAGGTGTCCTCCGTGAATGTTTCAGGAAAGACGGCCCTCGTCACTGGCGCGGGCCGCGGAATCGGCCGAGGCTGTGCGCTTGAACTGGCCCGGCACGGTGCCGACGTGCTCATCAACGACCGGCCGGGCAGCCCGGACCTGGCCGCTGCAGCTGCCGACATTCGGCAGCTGGGCCGGACTTGCCACGCTGTCGAGGCAGACATATTCTCCCGCGCGGGTTGCGAATTCCTGGTCCGGCGCTGTCTGGAGCTGGCCCCGCGAATCGATATTCTGATCAGCAATCCGGCATTCAGCCGACGGCACACCTTTCTGGAATACCCCGCGGAGGATTTCGAACGATCCATCCAGGGGACCCTGACCAGCGGATTTCACATGAGTCAGCTGGTCGCACGTCATATGGTCGCTCGCGGTGGCGGCGGTCGCATCGTGTTCATTTCCAGCGTGCAGGCGGAAATGCCGTTTGCGCTCTGTGCCCCCTACTGTGCCGCCAAGGCCGGGCTGAACCACCTGACTCGCGTGATCTCCGTGGAACTTGCTGAGTATCGCATCAATGTCAATGCGATCGAACCGGGCTGGATTGACACACCGGGCGAGCATCTGGCCTTCGGAGCAGAGATGATCGCGGCCGAAGGGAAGCGATTGCCATGGGGCCGCCTCGGGCTTCCGGAGGATATCGGCCGAGCGGCCGTGTTTCTGTCGTCAGATGCCGCGGATTACGTGACCGGTACGATTCTGCCAGTCGACGGAGGGTTTCGTTACAAGGACGGCCGGGTTGAATCCTCGATTCCCCCGCGGGAGCAACGCGTGTCCTGATTTGTTAGGATGCATCCGCCACGCCGGCTGAATCCGCCCCGTGCGATCCGACCAGTCGCGAGTCATTTCTGAAGGAACCGCACCATGCAGCGCCAGCTCCGAACATTCCAGTACTCCGGAAAATCACCCGGAAAACGACTGCTGATCACGGGCGCGGTCCATGGTGACGAATTCGAGCCGATCGCAGCCGTACGCCGCCTGATCGATCTGTTTCAGAACCGTGATCCGCAAGTCTCGACATTCGCCGGACACGTGACGCTCGTCCCGATCGTCAATGAATCCGCCTTCCTGCGCGGGCATCGCTGTGGCAGTGATGGCCTGGACCTGGCTCGCACCTGTCCCGGGAGGGAGGACGGTTCAGAAACCGAGCAGACCGCATGGCTGCTGAGTCAGCTGATCCGTCAGGCTGACTATTACATCGATCTGCACACCGGCGGCACTGAACTGGCCGTTTACCCGCTCTCCGGATACTCGCTCCATCGAAACACGGCAGTGCTGGACGTCCAGAGACGCATGGCGCGAGCGTTCAATCTTCCGGTGATCTGGGGGACAACCCCGGACCTTCAGGGGCGTTCCCTGTCGGTGGCACGCGACGCCAACGTTCCCGCCATTTACTGCGAATATCTGGGATCTGCTTCGTGCAGCCCGCTGGGCGTCGAGGCCTGTACGGACGGTTGCCTCGGTGTGATGGTCGAACTGGAAATGCTCCACCGCACCCCGCCAGCCAGCCAGATTCGGTATCATGTCGAAGATGACACGCCTGAATCCGGACACATGCAGGTCTGCAACCCGTCTCCCGTCACCGGCTATTTTGATACCGCGGTCAGGCTGGGTGATTCTGTCCGGCAGGGCGATCTGCTCGGCACCGTCGTTGCCATGGATGGCACCCGAACACCTGTCATGGCAGACCAGCAAGGCCTCGTGATCGTACTGCGAACGTTTCCTCGCGTCAGCGCGGGGCAGTCTGTTTGTGTCGTGATGCCAACCGGCCAGCAGGTACCGGCATAACGCGATGGTTCAGGACCAGTCAGAAAATCAGTGGCACAACTCCATGAATCCGACAAATGCCTCCCGGCTGATGCTGAGTATCTTTGTTCTGACGCTGACGCTGACCGACAGCTCCCGCTGCCGGGGTCAGGAAGAGACCTACCCGGTACCGCCGGAAGCGGAAACGCAGGAAGGCGTCCCACGAGGCCGGATCGAAGGGCCATTCGAATTCCGCAGTCAGATCTATCCGGGCACCGTGCGCAACTACTGGGTCTATATTCCGGCACAGTACGATCCGTCCCGGCCTCCCGCCCTGATCATTGTGCAGGATGGACTGCGGC
Organism: Planctomyces sp.; assembly: GCA_005809115.1. Taxonomy (GTDB): domain Bacteria; phylum Planctomycetota; class Planctomycetia; order Planctomycetales; family Planctomycetaceae; genus F1-80-MAGs062. Next base: position 4,778 of record SYLK01000921.1, read on the forward strand.
GTGCGGAAGAATGGCGACTTCCCATTGTCCTCGACAACATGATCCACGCCGGACAGATTCCGGTCCAGCTGGGAGTTTTCGTGGATCACGGCCAGGTCCCCGTTGCCGCCACCGAAGCGCAGCCGCGGTTCAACCGAAGTTTCGAGTACGACAGTCTGGGAGACACGTATGCCAGGTTTCTGACGGAC
>SYLK01000922.1 GCA_005809115.1 Planctomyces sp.
AACGAGCGGCAGAATCGCTTCCGCAGGGCCAGTCCCCAGGCTCGCGTGATCCGCATCCCGAACGGGGCATGGATCACCAGCTGCATGCCGCCGCTTTCGTCGAAAAATCGCTCGAACACGACGCGACGCATCGTGGGCAGCAGACCAATGGCCGCCTGCTGGGCCGACACGTAGGCGACGACCTGCCGCGCGACCGCGGCGGTTACGTTCATCTCCGAGTGAAGCCACTGCTCGGCCTGCTGCGGGTCGTCCAGCCGTCGGGAAAGTTCCTCACGCAGCCACGAAACCTCCTGGGACAATTCGTGCGTTCTTCCTGGCGCTTCGCCGCGCCAGAATGGGATTGTGGGCGGAGCGCCCCCGGCATCCGCGACGACGAGGTCGCCCCGGCGCAGCCAGCGAATCCTCCAGGAGTTGTTGCCCAGCAGGAAAATGTCACCGGCCTGACTCTCAACACCGAAATCCTCGTCCACCGTCCCCACGACGGTCTGTTCATCTTCAGTCACAACGCGAATCGCGAACACTTCCGGGATCGCGCCGGCATTGGCAATCGCTGCCATCCTCGCTCCCGGACGCGCCCGGACACGCCGACCAACCTGATCGTGATGCAGAAAGACCCGCGCACGACCGGCTGCGGCAGTCAGGCCTTCCGCGAGCAACTGCAGGATCCGGTCAAAGTCACGGCGCGACAGTTCCTGATACGGCGCTGCACGACGGCACAGGGCGAACAACTCGTCCGTGCTCCATTCCTGACAGGCCACTTCCGCCACGATCTGCTGCGCCAGCACGTCCAATGGTTCCCGGGGAATCGCAACAACGTCCAGTCGCCCCTCCCTCACTGCCCGCAGCAGTGCCATGCACTCCAGCAGTTCGTCCCGGGTGAGTGCGAACAGACGGCCTTTGGGAACCAGGCCCAGAGCGTGACCAGAGCGACCGATCCGCTGCAGAAATGTGGCAATGTTGCGCGGTGAGCCGATCTGGATGACCAGGTCGATAAAACCCACATCAATGCCCATTTCCAGTGACGCCGTGGCGACGACGGCTCTGAGTTCCCCGTGTTTCAGCCGCCGTTCCGTGTCATACCGGTGGCGGAAGGCGAGCGAACCATGATGACTGCTGATGACTCATTCGCCCAGCAGCTCACTCAGCTGGTGTGTCAGCCTCTCCGCCAGTCTTCGGGTATTGACGAAGATCAGAGTCGACCGATGTGACTGAATCAGCTCCACGATCCGGGCGTTGACTTCAGCCCATTGTTCGTGCATACAGACAGCACCCAGATCGCTCGCCGGAACCTCTATGCCCAGATCCAGCTCCCGCTGATGCCCGCTGTCGACGATGACCGGCCGGTCCGGAGCCACAGGTTTGCCTGCTCCGACAAGAAACGATGCAATTGCTTCGATCGGGCGCTGCGTGGCGGAAAGACCGATCCGCTGCAGCTTTCCCGGGCAGATGGCTGCCAGTCGTTCCAGTGTCAGAGCCAGATGGGAACCGCGTTTATCCCGCACCAGTGCATGAATTTCGTCGACGATCACGGTTCGTACGGTTCTCAGGATCTCGCGCGCCCGGCGACTTGTCAGCATCAGGTAGAGGGACTCGGGAGTCGTCACGAGAATATGAGGAGGACGCTTCAGGATCGCTGCCCGCTGCGCTGCGGACGTGTCCCCGGTGCGCAGGCTCGTGCGAATCTGCGGGGCCGGCTGTCCACATGCTGCCGCCACGGCAGCAATCTCTGTCAGGGGTTGTTCCAGGTTGCGCTGCATGTCAGTGGACAGCGCGCGGAGCGGGGAAACATACACGACTCGGATTTCGTCCTGGAGTCCACCGGACACTCCCTGCCGGTACAGTGTGTCGATTGCTGCCAGAAATGCGGTCAGCGTCTTGCCGCTGCCCGTCGGTGCGGCGATCAGCAGATCACGCTCAGCCGCGATCTGTGGCCAGCCGCGTTCCTGCGGTTCCGTCGGCGCAGTAAACCGGCCCAGAAACCACTTCTGAATCACGGGATGAAACAATTCCAGTGATGACATCTCGCATCGTTCCACAGTACGGCTGCCAGGTCGGATCCGGCAGCCGAGCCAGTCATCATCACGTCACGCCCCGGAGAAACATCAGCCGGCGGGCGGTACTCCCAGCGATTTGCCCCCGTCGATGGCGATCGCGGTCCCTGTCACCATGCGCGAGGACTCGTCGGTCAGGTACATGACTGCATCGGCAATTTCTTCCGGACTGATCATGCGACCCCATGCTCGCGCCAGCGGACTGGCCCGAATCAGTTCCCGCACGGCCTCCTGCCGGTCCGGCCGAAGTGCAAAATTCTCTTCAATCATGCGCGTGCGTTCCACCGGTCCGGGACACACACAATTGATGCGGATCCGGTCATCGGCGTGGCACAACGCCAGGCTCTTTGTGAGTCCGACGACCGCCATCTTGCTGATGGAATAGACCGGATCATGACTTCGCGGCAGCAGACCGGCGTTGCTTGCGATGTTCACAATCGAACCACCCCGGGGCTGCTGCCGCATCTGGCTGATGGCCGCCTGACAGCCAAAAAATACGGCCTTCAGGTTGACGTTC